>NZ_FQXO01000156.1 GCF_900129995.1 Caloranaerobacter azorensis DSM 13643
CTCGAAAATAGAAAAATTTATTCTGTAGTTTCCAAATGCGTTAAAAACTTTATATACAATGACTTTGTGGCTTAATTAATCTTGTAAACTGGTGAAAAGATTCATTTATAGACTTAAAAACTTAACTGCCCATCTCTATATGATTCCATTTTTTTCATGAAAATTTTATCTGTTTCTTCTAAATTTCCCAACAATAAAGGTGAATTAGGGTTGTGTTTTTTCAAATTATTTTTAACGGATTTCTCGCTAAAATTGGCATAACAATATAAACACCCATGAATACATGTATTATATGCTCCAATATCTATGCTAGAAACACATCCACAAATTTTTCTTTGATTTTTATCTTTATCAATTTTTAAATTTATTCCCCAAAGTTTTGAAATTAATCTATCATCAATACATTTTCCATGTGTAATTCCTATATCATTTAGCTCAATTTCTTCAGCACAGGTTTCTAATTTTAAATTGTATTTATTACAAATATTCATTAAACCAGATGCTATTCTTATCATATCTTTTTTATATAAAGGTTTAATATTTAAGTATTTAATATTATTTCTAGTTTTTTTATACATATCTAAGAAACTTATTATGCATTTGTTTGTATATTTGTAAAGTTTACTTGCTGAGTATTCGAAATATTTATAGTGATACTCTTCGTTTATTTTATTGTTTAACAAGATAGGATCATATCTCCATATAACTCTGTCCTTACCAATTATATTTGAAAGTCTAATAAATGTTTCTATTATTTCTTTTTTTCTCGGGACATTGGTTTCTATGCTGCTGTCGTATGAGGTTATTGTGAATTGAAAATAATATTTGTAATCTTTTAATAAAAGTAATTTGTCTATCATATTTTTAGGATTTTTAGTCCAGAAAACTATACAATCAACAATATTTGGGTCTAAAATTATTTTACTAACTTGATGATAATTCATTGGGTTTCTTACCAATACACCAGTTTACAAGATTAATTAAGCCACAAAGTCATTGTATATAAAGTTTTTAACGCATTTGGAAACTACAGAATAAATTTTTCTATTTTC
>NZ_FQXO01000153.1 GCF_900129995.1 Caloranaerobacter azorensis DSM 13643
CTCCTTCTCCGCCAGTAAGGGCCCTTAGCTCAGCTGGCTAGAGCGTCCGGCTCATAACCGGCAGGTCCGGGGTTCGAGTCCCTGAGGGCCCACCAATGTAGGGGTGTAGTTCAGTTGGTAGAACGTCGGTCTCCAAAACCGAATGTCGTGGGTTCGAGTCCTGCCACCCCTGCCAACAGGATAATATCGGGGTGTGGCGCAGTTTGGTAGCGCACGTGGTTTGGGACCATGGGGCCGGGGGTTCGAGTCCCTCCACCCCGACCACTAGTATGGGCTTATAGCTCAGCAGGTTAGAGCGCACGCCTGATAAGCGTGAGGTCGGTGGTTCGAGTCCACCTAAGCCCACCATAATCACTTTGCCAAAGCAAGGAGTTTAAAATTGGAAATGTAAAATGTAAAATTAGTCCAGTTAATTTTCAATTTAAAATTTTGAATTTTAAATTCCGACGAAGTCGGAAACAGGGGCCCTTAGCTCAGCTGGCTAGAGCGTCCGGCTCATAACCGGCAGGTCTGGGGTTCGAGTCCCTGAGGGCCCACCAAAATTATCTTACTGAAGCAAGGAATTAAAAATTGAAAATGCAAAATGTAAAATTAGTTTAAATAATTTTCAATTTTCAATTTTACATTTTAAATTCTAGCAATGCTAGGTTATGCCCAGATAGCTCAGTCGGTAGAGCAGGGGACTGAAAATCCCCGTGTCGGTGGTTCGATTCCGCCTCTGGGCACCAAAGGACTCCTATCGTATACGAACGATAGGAGTCTTTATTTTCAGTTTTTTTCTAAATTCGTCCGTATGAGCATCATTTATTTCTAGCTATTTTAATCCAGCCTTTAAAAGGTTTTCTAGCTTTATCTGATGATTTAGATTGAATAAATTCATAAAAACGTTCTTTAAATATGATAGAGGTTTTTAAAGTTGCTAATAACGTGATAATAGTTTTATGAGTGTTTTATTGTGAAGAGTGAAAAAATTATTATTTAATATTGTAATTTAAGTTATAAAAATTCTTCAAAAAAGTTGTTGACATGTATTTATAATTGTGCTAATATATATCTTGTCGTCGCTGATAAAAATATTGTTCCTGGGTAGCTCAATGGTGGAGCAACCGGCTGTTAACCGGTAGGCTGTGGGTTCGAGTCCCACCCCAGGAGCCAAGAAAGATGCCGGGGTGGC
>NZ_FQXO01000149.1 GCF_900129995.1 Caloranaerobacter azorensis DSM 13643
TGATTCTATTATTTTTTCTTTGTCTTTTCTACTTATCTGCATCATATATTATTTATCGGCACTTTTTATCAATATCTTAAATTACGAATTGAAGGTTAAAAATTTTAATTATAGATGCTATTATATACCAAAGAAATATATAAACAATCTATGTTATAATTTTATATGTAGCTGATTTGGAGGTGTTTCTAATGGATCCAATTACACATGGAATAATAGGATTAGGTTTATCTACTTTAAGCGGTGAACCAGTAAATAGTTTAAATCCTTTGATGTTGGGTAGTGTTATAGGAGCTATGGCACCGGATGTTGATATAGTATTTAGATTAAAGGGGCAATATGAATATTTAAAACATCATAGAGGAATAACGCATTCAATCGTAGGGATAAGTTTTATTTCTATAGCGATATCTGTAGTTTTAAATTTAATATTTAGAGATTATTCATTCTTCAGAATTTTTATTTGGACTTTTTTAGGCAGTTTATCGCATTCTGTATTTGATATGTTAAATTCATATGGTGCTAGGTTTTTACTGCCATTCACAAAGAAAAAAATTTCGGCAAGTTTATTAATGTTATTTGATCCAGTCATAATATTTTTATCGCTAGGTATGGTATTTTTATTTAAGGATATATTTATGAAAGAAATTGTATTTTCATTAATTTTTGCAATTTATTTATTGTTTAGAATTCATATGAGAAGTAATGTTGCAAAAGTGCTTTATAATAACTTTAAAAATAAATGTATCATCGAAAAAATTAATATTTTACCGTCATTTTTCAATCCATTAAAATGGGATTTCATTGTAGAGACTAAAGATTCAAATATTGTAGGACAAGTTTATTTTTTAAATAAGAAAGTTACAATAAGAAGGAAATTAAAAAAGGTTAATCATAAAATTATAAAACAATTTTATAAAACTGAACTTGGAAGATATTTTTCTGAATTTACACCTATAAAACATGTTAAAGTCATAGATAAAGGGGAAGAGATTATCTTAAGGATAATAGACTTGAGATATTATTTGAGAAATGAGTTTATGCATCATGCTACGGCAGTTTTTAATCTTGAAAAGAAAATGGTTAGAACTATATTTCACCCATATAGTTTAAGAAGAGAGATATTAGTAGAAGAAAAAGAGATTGCGTAGAGCTGTAAAGTATAGTTCTATGAGTTTGTTGATAAAGTAAAATATTTTATGAAAATGACGCTCATGCGGACGAATTTAGAAAAAACTTAAGGCTCAAATTTTTAGAAAATCCTAACGCACCTAATCAA
>NZ_FQXO01000148.1 GCF_900129995.1 Caloranaerobacter azorensis DSM 13643
TTTTATAAGTTTTTATAAATATTTTGTAACTGTTAATTAGCCTCTTCTTTATTTTTTAACCCTAGCTTTTTATAAGTTGACAAATATCTCATTCTCCAATATCCCCCTTAATAATTTGTAATTAATAGCTCCTTTATCTTCCCTCTTCCATTACCTTTAGAATTTATATTTCTTTTTGCATCTACCCTAAAAATATTAAAATCTCTATATAAATCATCAAAAAAATTATCGTTTTCATTTACATTTTTAGGGTCAGAATTGCTTAACATCAACTTAGCTCCTTTTTCATGCAATTTATGATATAGTTTTGCTAATCTTATCTGTTCATCATCATTAAAACTACATTTTTGATAAGAAGTAAAACTCGAAGTAGCATTTAAAGGTCTATAAGGTGGGTCAAAATATACAAACGTACTCTCATCTACATATTTTTCAATATTTTCAAAGTCTCCATTGAGTATTTGAATGCTCTGCAATACCTTTGACACATTTAATAGATTTTCTTCATCTAATATCAGAGGATTCTTATATTTCCCATGCGGTACATTAAACTCTCCTTTTTTATTTACTCTATATAGCCCATTATAACAAGTCCTGTTTAAAAAAATAAAATATGCCGCTTTCTTTAACCCATCTAATAAATTACTATTAAATTTCTTTCTTACTTCATAGTAATACTCTTTCCTATCATCATCATTTAAAGACAAATATTCATCAGATATTTTCCTAAGTTCATTTATTAAAAATTCAACATCATTTTTTATAATCCTGTAAACATTGGTTAAATCCTCATTTACATCATTTATTATAACTTTATCAAAAGTATAGTTTTCTAATAAATAAAATAAAACAGCTCCTCCTCCTACAAAAGGTTCAATATATTTTTTTATTTTATTTTGTTTTAATTCGATTGGTAATTTATTACTAATAACAGGGATTAATTGCCCTTTCCCTCCTGCCCATTTAACAAATGGTTTTACAGCTGCTTTTTCTATTATCAATGTCATCACCTACAAAGTTATATTTTAAATTTATTACAAATAGCAATTTTTCAATTCAGTACAAAAATATCAACTACGTTTTATTTTATCATTAACAAATATATAAAAAAAGTACATACTTTTATAATCTATTTGTAAATCGAGTAGGAGGTAGATGATTAATTCATCTACCGACCTCTCACACCACCGTACGTACCGTTCGGTATACGGCGGTTCATTAGGTTAAGTTC
>NZ_FQXO01000147.1 GCF_900129995.1 Caloranaerobacter azorensis DSM 13643
TTGTGCTGGCGTAGCTCAACTGGTAGAGCAGCTGACTTGTAATCAGCAGGTTGTGGGTTCGATTCCTATCGCCAGCTCCATGTAAGGAGGGGTTCCCGAGCGGCCAAAGGGGACGGACTGTAAATCCGTTGGCGTAGCCTTCGCTGGTTCGAATCCAGCCCCCTCCACCACACCACTACAAGGTAGTGGTTTTGAATTATAAATTGTAAATGCTAAATAAAAAGAATATTATTTAGGATTTAACATTTAAAAATTAGAATTCTGATGGAGTCAGTGTGCGGAAGTGGCTCAGTGGTAGAGCATCGCCTTGCCAAGGCGAGGGTCGCGGGTTCGAATCCCGTCTTCCGCTCCATTTATTAAGCGGGTGTAGCTCAGTGGTAGAGCCCTGGCCTTCCAAGCCAGTCGCGAGGGTTCGATTCCCTTCACCCGCTCCAATTTTCATTAATGGCTAATTATTATTGATTTACTTGGTTATTAATGTCTAATAAGTATTTAATAAATTTTAGAGAGTGATATATTTAAAAAATTAATATCTAGAATTCAAAATTATTTCATGGTGGGTATAGCTCAGTTGGTTAGAGCGCCAGATTGTGGCTCTGGAGGCCATGGGTTCGAATCCCATTATCCACCCCATTATAGTGTGTTCGCTGGGGCGTCGCCAAGTCGGTAAGGCACTAGACTTTGACTCTAGCATTCGCAGGTTCGAGTCCTGCCGCCCCAGCCATTTGTTCTTTTAAAATATTTTGGCGGCATAGCCAAGTGGTAAGGCAGAGGACTGCAAATCCTTTATTCCCCAGTTCGAATCTGGGTGCCGCCTCCATATTTTTGCGCCTATAGCTCAACTGGATAGAGTGTCTGACTACGAATCAGAAGGTTGGGGGTTCGAGTCCCTCTGGGCGCACCACTTAATATCAATAAAAAAATGGAGGGTTGATGCAAGAAGCCAATCCTTCATTTTTTATGTTGTTATGTTAAAATTCTTTTGGATAATTTTTTATAATTCAAATTGCAGAGAATTTTAAATATAATTTCCATAATGGATAAGAGCAAGATCTTCCTTAATTTGTTTAGAACGAAGATTTTGTTTTAGTTTTTAGTTATTAAAGTTTCATATATTAAGTAAAATATGAAAAAATGAGAGATATTATAATGGAAAAGTGAATTAATTGAATAAAATTGATAGGATTGGGTATCAATAATATTGAGTCTTGATGGTAGTTATGATATATTAATATCTGTATTTATGAGAACTGAAATGAGATTAAAATAAGTAAAAATAAAAAAAGTAAAAAAAGTAGTTGACAAAGATAAAAAAATCTGCTATAGTATTAAGAGTCGGCGGCAAAAGTCGACAGAAAAACAGATTTGGCCTTTGAAAACTGAACAGTGCGGAGCAGGATT
>NZ_FQXO01000142.1 GCF_900129995.1 Caloranaerobacter azorensis DSM 13643
TTTTTTTAGTTATGATTAGTATTCCTAGGATTTAGATGTCTGATTTTTCTACTTTATGGAAGCTAACTCTTTATTTCTTGTAAAGTGGTGTTATTCAATAGGTAAAGTCTATTTTATATTACACTTTTTATTATTTGTGTTTATTTTCAAAGTTTTGAAGAGCTTTTTTGATATCTCCACTTATTATTTTGTCTAAATTTTCAACAATTTCGTCAGGTGAGTTTTTCATATCATTTTTAATCCAGTCTAATAGTAGTCCGACAAAAGCGAATTTGTAAAAATCGGCTATAAATTTTTTATTTTCTTCTGATACATCTAATCCTTCTGATAATTCTTCAATGACATTGTAAATTAAGTTAAAAACTTCGTTATATAAGTGAGTTTCCAGATATTCTCTTCCGATGGAATGGTATGTATTTAATACTATGTCTTTATTTTGTTTTAGGTATATTAGTAATTGTTTGAATCCTTTTTTCCATGTTTTATGAGTTCTATTTTCATTTATTGCGTCGCGGATTTCTGTTTTAAAAATCCATTCTAATAATTCATACATGTCATGAAAATGGTAATATAAAGTCCTTCTATTTACACCGCAATCTTTTACTATATCGTTAACCGTAATTTTAGATAATGGAGTAGTTTTCATTAGTTTTTTTAACGATTGAGCTAAAGCTAATTCCGTTAAATGTGACATGTTCATCTCCTTTCAGTTAACGGTGTGAATTTATATGTTCTATTTTATCACATAATATTTACCATGTCTAATTATGTTCTATTATTGCTTCCATTTCATAAATTTATTTTCAATAAAAGTAATTCCTTGATACATTACGGCAGCAAGTATTGCTAAAATAAATATATTTATCATTACTAAATCTAACTTAAATACTTGAAAACCATATACAATTAGATATCCGATGCCTGCTCTTGATACTAAAAATTCTCCAACAATAACTCCAACCCAAGAGAGACCAATATTAATCTTCAAAGAACTAATCATTGTAGGTACGCTTGCAGGTATTATGACTTTTTTTAATATTTGGAATTTAGTTGCGCCGAAGGTTTTTAACATTTTTATTTTATCCTCATCTACTTCTTTAAAGCCATTATATACATTCATAATAGTTATGATAATAGATACAGCAATTGCAGTTGCAATAATACCAGTATATCCAGCACCAACCCAAAGAATTAAAATTGGTGCTAATGCAGTTTTAGGTAAGCTATTTAATATTACAAGATACGGGTCTAATACTTTTGAAATAAAATCTGACCACCATAGAAGTATAGCTATTAGAATACCTAATATAGTTCCGATAGTAAAGCCAAATACATTTTCCATAACAGAAATCCCTATATGTTCAAACAAAGAACTATCTTTTAGAAGTTTTATAAATAGGTTCCAAATTTCAGATGGATAGCTTGTAAGAAATGTATCTATCCAACCTAATCTAGCGGAAATTTCCCATAAAACCATGCAGATAATTATTATTGCAATTTGAGTAATTCTGATAGTTGTTTTTCTCTTTCTAATTTTTTTGATATATTCTTCATGTTCTTTAGACATGGACATCCAGCTCCTTCCATATTTTATTAAAATAATATCTGAATTCAGGAGCTTCTCTACTTCGCATAGGTGTTCTAATACTATTTGGGCAGGTTAGTTCGATATTAACTATGTCTTTAATTATTGCCGGTCTTTTAGATAATACTACTACTCTATCTGCTATGGATATAGCTTCTGCTATATGCACAAAAAGACGGACAGGATTATCTATCCTGTCCGATTATATTAATTTCTAGTTTTTTTCCGTCCCAAACAATTT
>NZ_FQXO01000139.1 GCF_900129995.1 Caloranaerobacter azorensis DSM 13643
TCGAAAATAGAAAAATTTATTCTGTAGTTTCCAAATGCGTTAAAAACTTTATATACAATGACTTTGTGGCTTAATTAATCTTGTAAACTGGTGATATTTATAAATACACGTATTAATACAAATATTAGCAAATATCTAAGTATAGAAAAAAACATACCTATCCCTCACTTGATACATAAATACCACTGACATAACAAAATATATTCTCATATACTACATTAAAAAATTATTCTATTTTTTAATCATAAAAATTTCTTATATCTATTTACTATTATCATAATACTTTCTATACGCCTTTTCATTTCTAAAATCTAAAAACTCCATAAAAGGCTGTCCATCTTCATACTTCCATACTGTAACAAATTTTGGATCAACTTCTATAACTACTTCATTTTCCATATGAGAATATGCATTAAAAGAACCACTGTGTATTTCTCTAAATACTTCTATAAAATTTTTATTTTCTTCTGCAAATGGATGACCTTTTATTTTTGCATATCCCT
The DNA here is from genome assembly GCF_900129995.1 of Caloranaerobacter azorensis DSM 13643. Classification (GTDB taxonomy): domain Bacteria; phylum Bacillota; class Clostridia; order Tissierellales; family Thermohalobacteraceae; genus Caloranaerobacter; species Caloranaerobacter azorensis. Next base: position 504 of record NZ_FQXO01000139.1, read on the forward strand.
CAATTTGAAAATTATCAACACATAAAGCCACATTAGGATTACTTTTTATCTGTTCATACTTTAAGAAAGTTCTATCTGTTTGAAAATATATTTTTGAATCTATTACAACACAACTTATACTTCTTGCTGTAACTCTATTATCCTTACTTATTGCAAGTACTATAAACTTTTTTGCTCTAACTAACTCTAAAAATTCTCTTTTTAAAGTATCAAATTCTATTAATTCACCATCTATATCTTTTCTAGTCTCATCCTCATACATGATAATTTCTGTTTCAAAGAATCTCTCTTGGAATTCTACTAATGCCCTGATTTGATCTCTATTATACATATTTAAGTCTTTGGAAACTACTAACTTATCTTCGTTATCATCTTTTCGCTGTATTATCGCAATAACATATCCTTCATAAGATTCTAATGGTTTAAACTCACCTAAAACATAGGCATCTATTTCTTCTCCATCTCCTGAAACTGTATTAGAAAGATACCCATAGTTTATTGGATATATAAATTCATGTTCTGGGTGTTTAGACCCTAATGGCCTGTCTATAACTACTACAACTTTTTTCCCTAGATATTCTTCCATCACTTATTCCCTTCTTTCTCTCAATTTTAAATTACAATCTCTATAATTCACTTAATTCTTTTATATATTTCCCTGTATCTTCTGGTCTATGAGCATCCGAAGTGGTAATTATCTTCACATTCTTTTTTTTGAAAATATTATATAATTTACTATTCATTCCGAGTTCTTTATGCCCATAATTTAAATATAATCCACCACTCTGTTCAGCATACATATCGTATTGATTTAATAAATCTGCAATTTCTATATAAGTTTCTTCTAAATCAAAAGAAGGATAATAGCCAAAACACTTAATAGAATCAGGATGTGCTAAAATATCAAACAATCCAGATTTTATAAGACTTTTCATAATTTCATAATATCTTTTGTATACACGATCTACACATTTTCCTTCCCAAAATTCCTTTTTATGATCAAACCCCCATCCATCTATCCAATGTACTGAACCTGTAATAAAATCCCAATCAAATTTTCCAATTATATCTTTAACTATATTTTCAGTTCCTTCTATAAAACATACTTCCAATCCAAAATTTATTTTAATTGGAAATTTATTTTTTCTTACTTCCATAATTAATTTCTCATATTGATCTAGAGACAATTTCATTCTTTCATTTAACCAAGATTTTTGATATTCATTATACAAAGCAATTTTTTCATAAACTCTTTCAAATTCTTTAAACTTATAAGAATGTTCCAAAATATTGATTTCTGATATTCCTCTTTCACATGCATATCTAACAATCTTTTTTATCCAATCTACGGTATAGTCTCCTTTTTCAATATGTACATGACCATCTATCATACCATTACTCTTTCTAAACATATACTCACCCGTTGACTTATATCTATAAAAACCTCATAGAAAGCAACGCATACCTATAAATCTTTATAGATTTATAGGTCTTATCCGATACTTCTATTATGAGGCTATAAGCCTACATAACTCGAAGTCG
>NZ_FQXO01000138.1 GCF_900129995.1 Caloranaerobacter azorensis DSM 13643
TATTTTTAACATATTTGCAAATATAACTTTTAACACTTTTGACTAATTATTCTTTGAATTACTTGTAAATATTTTGTCTTTAACTCTGTAAGATTTACCTGTTATTTTTTCAACTGTAGAATGATGCAATAACCTATCTAGTATTGCGTTAGCAATAGTTACATCTCCAAATATCTCATGCCATTTACTAAACTCCTTGTTAGTAGTAATTATAGTGCTAGATTTTTCGTATCTTTTATTTATTAGCTGAAAAAACATATTTGCTTCTTCTTTAGAAATAGGTAAATAACCTATTTCGTCTATTATTAGAAGTTTATATTTTGCATAGTGTTTAAGTCTTGCTTCTAACCTATTTTCTAAATGAGCCTTCTTTAGATTTAATAGTAGGTCATGACAGTTTATAAAATATGTAGAATTCCTTTTTTTAGCTGCTGCTATACCTATCGATACCGATAGGTGAGTTTTTCCAACACCAGAATTACCTAAAAACAGTACATTTTCTTTTTTTTCTAGGAACCTCAAGGTATGGAGGTCTCTAATTTTATCCTGATTTATTGAAGGTTGGAATGTAAAGTCAAAGTTATCTAATGTTTTTATAAAAGGAAAATTTGCTACTTTTACACATGCATTTGTGGCTTTTTCTTCTTTAAGTTTTATTTCTAATTTTGTTAGCTCATATAATGCGTCTACAACTGTTTTTTCTTTATTGGTAATTAAATCTATATATGTATCTAAATTTTCTTTTATTTGATGTAGTTTTAATTCTTCTAAATTATTCAGTAAAGCTGTATATGTACTCATTTTTTATCTATCCTTTCAAGTTATCTAATATTTCTAAATTTCTAATTGTAAAAGCTTCAATATCATCTTCACTTTTAAATGGTAATTTTTCAGCCATTATTTTTTTATAATCATCTTCATGATAATTTATTATTTTTTGTGTTAATGGGTGTATTCTTATTAAATCTGTGTTATTATAAATATACAGTTTATTATCTAATTCTCTTACTTTTAGAGTTTTATTAATAAACTTGTGTGGTACAGAATATCTTTTTCCTTTATAGTAAATCATTGAATCATTATGAACTGTGGTGGGTTTCATATAATTTAAGTAAGATTCAATTATTTCTTTGTTTGGTAAAGGAGAAAGATATTCCTTTTCTTTTTTTATAAGCATTATAGGTTTTACCCCTGTAGTTTGATTTATCTCATTATTTACTTCATTACTTAATCTATTTATTATTTCAATCAATTCTTCCTCATTTTCAAATTCATAATTATAGGGAACCAACCTACTAATAAACCTGTTAGCAGACTCTACTTTTCCTTTTGTTTGAGGAGATCTTACATTGCATTTTTCTGGTGTAAAATTAAAATCTTTTGAAAACTGTCTAAACTCCTCAGTAAACTTTTTAGTTTTTACATTTACTATACTACTCATGTTATCTGTAAGTAATCTTTTTGGAATTCCTCCATAATATTTAAATGTTTCAATAAGACATCTAAATACGTCTTCTTTTGTCTTTGATTTACTGTAAGTAAATTTATGCATTCTTGAATATCCTAACGTTGTTGTAAAAATATTAAATTTAAATATCTCTCCATTTTTTGAAATCATAGTTATATCTTCTTTGAAATCAAACTGAAGTTGTTCTCCTGGATTAGTTTCATATCTTGGATGAACTACAGATTTGTTTTTACTTTTTAATTTATGCTTCCTTATGTAATAATCAAAGTTTGAACGTGTTCCTATAGTTTTATCCTTTGAGTAGAAGTATTTATATACACCCGTTATAGTTGCACCTGCTAAATTAATTTTTTCTTCTATTTCTTCTCTATACTTATCTAATTTCGATTTTCTTTTTCTTGTTTCTTTCCTTTCAAATCCTTTGTCATATTTTGATATAGTTTGTCTTGAAACTCCATATCTTCTTGCTAAGTCACTATAGTTTGGTTTCATATTTAAACACCTCAAAATATTTAATTCTGCCTTTATTACTTCTATCATGTTAATTACCTCCTTATCTCGGAGATAATTATACTATTTGTTTTGCAATTCTGTTAAGTTTTATATTTGCAATCTTGTTAATTTTTATTTTAGCATTAATA
>NZ_FQXO01000137.1 GCF_900129995.1 Caloranaerobacter azorensis DSM 13643
TTCTTGTAGCGAAGAGATTCAATCACTCCTTGATCCTATTTTAGCTTTAGTATAGCATAAATGAATTTAATTTTTCATATTACGAATTGAAGATACATAATAGAATAATCTTGATAGGGTAAAGGATGTAGTATATAATATACGAATAGAACAAAATTTTCGATTTTTAAAGATATTAGGAGGTAGTCGGATGGCTGAAGTAAGGGTTAGATTTGCACCGAGTCCTACAGGTTATTTGCATATTGGTGGGTTAAGGACAGCACTTTATGATTACATTTTTGCTAAAAATCAAGGTGGGAAGTATATATTAAGGATAGAAGATACAGATAGAACTAGATATGTTGAAGGTGCGATTGAAAATTTAATTGAATCTTTATTATGGGCTGGAGTCGTACATGATGAAGGTGTTTTTATAGAAAATGGAAAACTTGTACAAAAAGGTGAATATGGTCCTTATATACAATCTGAAAGGCTAGATATTTATAAAAAATATGTAGATGAGCTTATCGAGAAAGGTCATGCATATTATTGTTTCTGTTCTAAAGAAAGACTTGATAAGATTAGAGAAGAACAGAAATCTAAAGGGCTTACTCCGAGGTATGATGGTCATTGTAGAGATATAACTATTGAAGAGGCTAAAAAGAGAATAGAAGCTGGTGAAGAATACACAGTAAGATTAAAATTACCACCAAATAAGGATATTAAGTTTAAAGATTTGATTAGAGGGGAAATAACTATAAATACTAATGATTTAGATGATCAGGTATTACTTAAATCAGATGGATTCCCAACTTATCATTTAGCTGTTGTAGTAGATGACCATCTTATGAAAATTACTCATATAGTAAGAGGAGAAGAATGGCTTTCTTCAACTCCAAAACATAGTTTTTTATATGAAGTTTTTGGCTGGGAGCAGCCTGTTTACGTACATCTTCCAACAGTATTAAATAAGAATAAGAAGAAGTTGAGTAAAAGACATGGAGATGTAGCGGTAGGAGATTTTAGAAAGAAAGGATACCTGCCAGAAGCTTTAGTAAATTATTTAGCATTAGTTGGTTGGAGTCCAGAAGACAATAGAGAAATCTTAAGTATGGAAGAGCTTATTAATGAATTTTCTTTCGATAGAGTATCAAAAACTGGAGGAGTTTTTGATATCGATAAACTAAACTGGATAAATGGTCAATATATAAGAAAAAGTGATGTAGATAGAATAACAAAACTTGCAATACCTCATCTTGTTGAAGCAGGATTTATAAATGAAGACGATGTAAAAAATAGATATGAATGGATTAAAATGATAGTATCGGCTCTGCAGGAAAAAATATCTTATATAAGTGAAATTGTTGATAAAGCGGAAATTTTCTTTAAAGATAAAGTAGAGCCTGAAAATGAAGAAGTTGTGGAAGTGCTTAAGGGAGAGCATGTTTCAGGTTTAATAGAGGCTTTTGAAGAAGAACTTAATAGTATCGATGAAATAGATGAAGAATTTGCTTCGAGTTTATTTAAAAAACTTCAAAAGAAAACAGGAGCGAAGGGTAAAAATTTATATATGCCTATTAGAGCGATACTTACAGGACAGCTTCATGGACCAGATTTAGTTAAAACGATTTTGATTTTGGGTAAACAAAATATATTAAAGAGAATAGAATATGTAAAAAAAGAGATTATATAGATAGCTTGAATAAAATATATGATAGTGTGATGGAATTTTTATCTAATTGACAAACAAGTTAAATTTATTTATGATTTATATAATAAAATTTAAAGGTTAAAAAAAGATTGCCCGTATCCATGATATTATTATAATTTCCCATAGATTATATAAAATTGAATATTTTAATAGGTGATGATGAGGAGAGTAGATTTACTAAACCTACAGAGAGAAATCCTTATAAGCTGAGAGGGGTTTCAGGTCAATGGTAAATTGAAGTGCACCTCTGAACTATTACCTGAACTTAAGTAGGGTAAATCGGTTGCTCCGTTATAGCTTAACGAGTTGGGGCTTGAGCCCAAACAGAGTGGAACCGCGGGATAAACCGTCTCTGTATTTAAGAGGCGGTTTTTTATTGTGTGCCGGGCATGCGTAACAACTAGGTGGTGAAAGTCCACTGTGGGGGTTGACCGTGCCAACCACTAGCTAAAGGCAAGGGTGTCCATCGT
>NZ_FQXO01000133.1 GCF_900129995.1 Caloranaerobacter azorensis DSM 13643
ACGGTCAACCCCCACAGTGGACTTTCACCACCTAGTTGTTACGCATGCCCGGCACACAAAATAAAGGGTATTGCATTGGAGCAATACCCTTTATTTGATATTATGTAAACTAACTAAAATAGCAATCAGATAAGTATTCATATATACAAAAGATATTATGCCTGTATCATTTATAAAAGTCGAAATGATAGAACCAATAAATATTATATAAATACATTTGCCTATATTTAAATCTTTAAAATCTCTCATACAAATATTCTCATCTCTATACAACCCATAAACATAATAAAGCTGTCCTAGAGAAATAATACTCCAAGGCGGAACTAAAACCATTATAATAAGCTGCTTAAGTTTATTTATTATTACATCAAATAACTCAATAAATCCAACCGTTTCAATTCTCGATAACAACTTTCCTATATGGTTTAAACTATACCCATTGAACTGTATTATAAAGTTTAATAGAAAAAAAATAGAACCAAAAATTAGTAAAATAATACTTTTATTAATCTCACTATGATAAAACATTTCATATATCAAAATAAAAAATAGCAGAATAGAAGTTATATAGCCTCCAAAATTAACGCCATATTTTCCAGACAGAGCCAATATTATTAACGGAAAATATATTATGAAAAATAAAGATAAAACTATTTTATCTTTTATCTTTTCTCTTATACTAAAATAAACTATTATTGAAGTTGCTAATAAAACTCCCATAATTTCATTGTTTAGTCCATAAAATCTTCCACCAGCTACTATGTTGTTATATCCTATAAATGAATCATATATTATATTATTGTTTAAAAAAATCCCATAGAGAATTAATATATTTGTAAAAATAGATAAATATTTTACAGCTTTTTCTTTTTTAATCAATAAAAACGATAGTAAAAATGAAGACATTAATACTATTATGCAGTATATAATAATACTTTTGTGTATCTTAAAAAATCCAAATAAAAGAGAAAAAAATATAATCGAAAGTATCGTATACATCAAAAATTTACAGGCTTGTTTTTCTAAATTTTTACTAAATATCACAAATAGCTGCAATGCTATAATTATTCCGTGAAAGATATATTTTATTATATTCAAGTTGAGAAACTCTTTTAAATAGTTTTTACACTTTAAAATCGGCCTATTTTCAGGCATAATCTTAATACTACTGCCAATAAATCTGTCTGTTGATATGCCAAATAGATTTGCCGCATCTGGAAAAATATCTAAACTTGTTATTACCCCTTCCCTTCTTGTTGTACTGCTTATTAATAATCCTTCTTTATTATCAGGCGTTATATAAACAACTGGAACTAAAGTAGTATTCCACTTTATATTTACATCTCCTGATATAGTCTTTGGAAATATAATCATGTTACATTTCATCTTTTCAATATATTTTTTCAATAGCTCAATTCTCTCTTCTTTATTATTTAATTCATATGAAAGTATGAGTATATCTGCTTTTTCTAATATCTCTCTCGACTTATCATTGAGCCATTTTTCTTCATAAACAACCTTATTCTCGCCATACTCGATATATCCATTTATATTCGCAGCAATAAGTGAAGAAGAATCATTACCGATATATCCAATTTTAATACCTCTTTTATTAAAAAAGTCGCCAAATGTAGAAATTTCCCGGGAAAAAGTCAAATATTCTTTCTTTAATTCCCTGATTATATCTTCAAATCCAATTATATATAGACTGCCATCTCTATTTTTTATTATCCCTTTATACGATTTTGAACTTATTTTAACTCTCCTACCTGTCGCAATAGTTAAAAAGTAGCTTTCTTCATTTTTGAAACTGTAAAAATATCCCGTTTTTGTATTCATAATCCCTACTGAATTTTTAGTATTTTGAGTTATTTTTTCAGTTAAATCAAAATCTAGTTCATCTAATATAATCATTATTAATTTAGTCCTATTTTCTGCTAATACTAATTTGCTAAAGAATGAAATAAAAATTAGCAGTAAAAGTACGGTTATCAAAATCTTTTTTGTATTCATATATACACCCTTTAATAAACGATATAGTTTATTATAGAAAAAATTCCTACAATAATCGAAAATATCCCTAAAAACAGTTTGATTTCATAATAACTATCATAAACAAAATCCTCTTTTATTAAAAATATTCTATCTTTAATAATCTTCTTTATATCATATTTTTCATATATTATAAGAAATGCACCAATAAGTATGAATAATATTCCTTTATACAGCAAAAAACCACCCCTATATTTATATGCGGATATCTATATTGTAATCTTATTTTAGATTCGATATACAATCTAGAATTGAAAAAAGACGGCAAAGCCGCCTTCAGACTATTGACAAACTTATATTTTAATATTTATGAAAATGAAAGCGAATGCTTGAAAGAATTTAGTAAAAAAACTAGGCGAAAATTTTGAAGAAAATCCGTAGGTTTGACAGGATGTCAAACCAGCATCCTACAAGACAGGAGGTCTTGATTAGGTGCGTTAGGATTTTCTAAAAATTTGAGCCTTAAGTTTTTTCTAAATTC
>NZ_FQXO01000131.1 GCF_900129995.1 Caloranaerobacter azorensis DSM 13643
AAAAAACATGGCTCAAGAAGATATTTAGTCTTCTTTAAACCATGTTTTTTGATACAACTTTATTTTTAGTGAAAGAAGTTTTTTTGTAGTGTACAAAACTTCTATATACATCTATATTTCTCTTCTTCCTTCTAAAGCTTTTGATAGTGTAACTTCATCTGCGTATTCTAAATCTCCTCCAACTGGTATTCCATGAGCTATTCTAGTAGTCTTTATTCCCATTGGCTTTATGAGCTTTGATATATACATTGCAGTAGCTTCACCCTCAATAGTAGGATTTGTAGCTAAAATAATTTCCTTCACTGGGCTATTTTTTATTCTAACAAGTAATTCTCTAATTCTGATATCTTCTGGCCCAATACCTTCCATAGGTGAAATACTGCCATGAAGCACATGATAAAGTCCTTTGAATTCTTTAGTTCGTTCCATTGCAACTATATCTTTAGGATCTTCAACTACACATATTAAAGTTTCATCTCTTTTCTTATTACTACAAATTACACAAGGGTCTCTATCTGTTAAATTCCCACATATACTACAATATTTAATATCTCTTTTTGCATTAACTATTGCATTGGCAAGACTTAATGCCTCTTCTTTTTCCATATTAAGTACATAAAACGCTAATCGCTGAGCTGTCTTTTTCCCTACACCCGGTAATTTCGAAAATTCTTCTATAAGCTTTGCAATTGGTTTAGGAAAGCATTCCATCTATATCACCTTCTTAGAATAACCCTGGCATTCCTCCAGTAATTTTTTGCATCTCACTAGTTACCATATCATCTGCCTTTCTTAAAGCCTCATTTACTGCAGCTAGAATTAAATCTTGTAGCATTTCCACATCATCAGGATCTACTACCTCTTTATCTATAATTATGTCTAGTACCTCTTTTTTACCATTTGCTTTAACTGTAACAGCTCCACCACCTGAACTAGCTTCTACTTCTTTTTCTTCTAATTCTTTTTGCATTTTTGCTATTTCTTTTTGCATTTTTTGTACCTGTTTCATCATGTTATTAAAATTTCCCATGCCAGGGAATCTTCCTTTTGCCATCATACCATCCTCCTCAATTTTATTTTATTAGACTATTATATCAAACAACTTCAACTAAATCTTCTCCAAAAATACTTTTTATCTGTTTAATTATATCTTTTTTTTTATCTTCTTGTTCACTCTCTGTATTTTTTATCTCGTTTGCCATAATAAATTTCATCTTTATATCGCAATTAAAATATTTACTTATCGATTTTTCTACAAACTCTTTATTATTTTTCTTTTCTATAGCATCTTTATGAAAAGCAAAACCATCTTCAAAAGCTACTGTTAGCATATTATTCTCAAAACTTATCAGTTTCCCTTCCATTAGCAAAGCATGTATACTAATTTTTTCTTTCTTTAATCTCTTTAGAAAATTTGACCACTCTATTTTTATTTTGTCAAAACTTACATTTTCGCTATTAATGTCTCCATTCTCATTAAATATCTCATCTTTTATATTTACTTTCTGCTCTGTATTATCCTTTTTAATGTTTTCTGATACTGAAGTTTTAATTTCAACATTATATGAATGATTAGATTTATCTATTACATGAAACTTACCTTCTTCTATGATTTTTTCTAGTTTTGCAACCTTTTCTAATAGGTTATCTATATCAACATTAGATGGTGTTTTTATAAATTTTATTAATCCCACTTCTAAAATTATTCTAGGTTGAGATGACCATTTTGCCTTAACTTCTACATCTGATAATATTTTGATAGCTCTCATTATATCATTTAATTCAATATTTTTTGCCTGTCTATTTAATTTATCTATTACTTCATCAGAAGCATCTATGATATTTTCGATATTTTTAGAAGTTTTAGCAATCATTAAATTTCTAAAGTGCAAAATCAAATCTTTAACAAACTGATTGACATCTTTCCCAGCTCTAACTATGTCTTCAATTAATCCCAAAGTCTTTTCTAAATTACTATTAATAATAGCGTCTGTTAATTCAAAGATAACGTCTAGATTTACTGTTCCTAATATAGATAAAATATATTCATATGTTATTTTCCCATCAGAGAAAGACACGCATTGATCTAATATACTGAGTGCATCTCTCATTGCACCATCAGAATTTCTAGCTATAAGCCTAAGTCCTCTGTCTTCTACATCTATATTTAATTCATCACATATAGCTCTCATATTTTTAACAATATCATCTACGCTTATCCTCTTAAAATCAAATCTTTGACACCTTGATAAAATCGTAGCTGGTAGTTTTTGAGGCTCGGTAGTAGCTAAAATAAATAATAAATGTTTTGGCGGCTCTTCTAATGTTTTTAAAAGTGCATTAAAAGCTCCCTTTGACAGCATATGAACTTCATCTATTATATAAACCTTATATCTTCCTTTTGACGGAGGATATTTAACTTTTTCTCTTAATTCTCTTATGTCATCTACACTATTGTTAGATGCTGCATCCATTTCTACAACATCCATAATAGTATCATTTAATATTCCTCTGCATATTTCACATTCATTACATGGATTACCATCTTTATTATTTAAACAATTAACAGCCCTCGCAAATATTTTAGCAGTAGAAGTCTTACCCGTACCTCTCGTTCCTGAAAATAGATATGCATGAGCAATATTATTATTTATTATCTGATTTTTCAATATTGTAGTAACATGTTCTTGACCTAAAACACTATCAAAATCTTTAGGTCTATATTTTCTATATAAAGCTTGATATGCCATTTCATCACCTTCAAATAGATGTTTTTCCATAATTAATTATATCAGATACTAAAAACTTCTACCATAAAAAAAGGGTCCCGCTTTGCGGGACCCGCTTCTTTTTGCTACCCGCAACTTAATTACTCTAGTCTATATGTTATACCATGTACACCCTTAT
>NZ_FQXO01000145.1 GCF_900129995.1 Caloranaerobacter azorensis DSM 13643
AAATATTTCAATGTGCTAAAAGTATATATAGTAAAGCTAAGTTTGTTTATTATCAAATAGCTGATGGAATTTATGATATTCTGCAAAAAAGCACTACTGGTATTAATAACCTTATTCCAAAATGTAAATCCAAAGAATCACAACAACTAACTCTCTTTGATACCTTGATTTTACACAATTTGAGCAGTTTTGTTATTTAATTTTGGGGAAACTTAAATTTTTTTTATAATTTTATTGTTAAGATTCAGTGTAGATTTAATCTTCACCTTCACTCTTTTCTGCTTCCTTTAATAATCTCTCTAAATCCCGTTTATCAAAATGGTACTTTGTATTGCAGAAATGACAAACTAATTCTGCCTTACCGTCTTCTTTAATTATCCTTTCTAATTCTTCTTTTCCAACACTAACAAGAGCTTCTTCCAATCTTTCTCTTGAACAGTCGCAAACAAAGTCAATATCCTTTTTCTCTAAAATTTCCATCTCAAATTCGCCAAAAATATGAGCTAAAATATCTTCTGGCGTATAACCTCTATCTATTAATGATGATATCGGTTCAATATTATTTAATTTATGTTCTAACTTTGTAATAACTTCATCAGATGCATCAGGTAATACTTGTAAAATAAACCCTCCAGAAGATTTTACACTTAAATCTCTGTCAACAAGTACACCTAATGCTACTGCAGAAGGCTGCTGCTCTGAATATGCAAAATAATGTGTTAAATCTTCTGCAATTTCACCAGTTACAAGGCTAGACCGACCTATATAAGGTTCTCTTAATCCTAAATCTTTAATCACTATAATCTTTCCTTCTCTACCAACAGCCATACCTACATTAAGTTTGCCATCCTCTCTTAACGGCATATCTACATTAGGATTGCTAATATATCCTTTAACTTCTCCTTTACTATTTGCTACTGCTAAAATAGATTTTATAGGTCCATTGCCTTTTATATGAAGTGATACTTTATCTTTATCACCTTTAAGCATAATACCCATTATTGAAGCAGCAGTCAAAACCCTACCCAAAGCTGCCGTTGCCGTAGGTGCAGTTTTATGTATTTGCCTTGCTTTTTCAACCATGTTAGTAGTCGTTGCGATAAAAACTCTTATACTTCCTTTTTTATCTATCGCTCTTATAATATAATCTTTCATAGATATTCATCTCCTTCTGATACTGTTTATCATTATCTATATTAATTTTAATAATTAGCAAATATTAATTAAAAAATACATTTTCAATTTAGAACATCAAAAAAGCCCCTAATTAGGGGCTTAATTGCTACAATGTTAAGAAACTACTTATTATAGTTTGGTAACATTAGTAGCTTGAGGTCCTTTTTCTCCTTGTACTACCTCAAATTCAACTTTTTGTCCTTCTTCAAGAGTCTTGAATCCATCAGTATTGATAGCTGAGTAATGTACGAATACATCTCCCCCATTATCTCTTGTGATGAATCCATAACCCTTAGTTGAATTGAACCATTTAACTGTACCTTTTTCCATTAAAAACATTCCTCCAATACAAAATAAATTACAGATGTTATATGTATAATAACATCATATTAATTTTAACATAAAGGTGTTACATTGTCAAATAAAATCGTCTTTATTCCTTCAATTCGTAATTTAAGATATTGATAAAAAGTGCCGATAAATAATATATGATGCAGATAAGTAGAAAAGA
>NZ_FQXO01000128.1 GCF_900129995.1 Caloranaerobacter azorensis DSM 13643
TTTATTAAATCTGTTGATAAATGTATGGCTTCGTATTTTCTTATCCACAATTTCTTTTTTATTTCCTTCTCAAAAAAATGGGGAAACTTAAATAACTAATTAGCTATTGACATTTTTTTAAAAAGTAGTATATTTATTATATGTAAACTTAAAGTTTAGTTTAATTTTTTTTGTAATTTAGTTTAGCATTTTTAAACTTTTCATATAGTATTATTGAATTAGGGGTGTGATTGTGGATATTGGTAATAAAATAAAAAGGTTGAGAATGTTGAATGGACTGACTCAACAGGAATTAGCTCAAAGATGTGATTTAACGAAAGGCTTTATATCGCAAATTGAAAGGAATTTGACATCACCATCTATTGCAACATTAATGGATATATTAGAAGCATTAGGAACTGATATCAGGAACTTTTTTAATGAAGTTGAGAATGATAAAGTTGTGTATACAAAAAAGGATATATTTTCAAGTGAAAATGAAGAATTAGGGCATATTATCGAGTGGCTTATTCCTAATGCACAAAAGAATAGTATGGAGCCTATACTTCTTACATTAGAAAGTGGAGGAAAGAGTAAGGTAGAAAATCCACATGAAGGAGAAGAGTTTGGATATGTTTTATCTGGAAGCATTTATTTAAACTTAGGAGATAACAAGTATAAAGTGAATAAGGGAGAAAGTTTTTATTTTAAATCGGATAAGAAGCATTTTATTGAAAATAGTTTTAAGAGGAAAGCCGTTGTAATTTGGGTAACTTGCCCGCCGAGTTTTTAAATAAGTATGTTAATTAACATTCTTTATAGAAAGGAGAAGGCTTATAAAGATAGAACAATTAGGAAGACATATTTTAGCAGAGTTTTATAACTGCGATAGAGATATACTAAATGACCATGCATTAATAGAGAAATATATGAATGAAGCAGCTATTGAAGCAAAGGCAACAATAGTAAAGAGTGTATTCCATTTGTTCAATCCATGGGGAGTAAGCGGAGTTGTAGTGATACAAGAATCTCATCTTACAATTCATACTTGGCCAGAATACGGATATGCAGCGGTAGATTTATTTACATGTGGAGATGAAGTAGATCCATGGATTGCTTTTGACTATCTAAAAGAAAAGTTAAAAGCTGAAAAAACAGAAACACAAGAAGTTCCGAGAGGAATAGTAGAGAAAATAAAAAGATTTTCAGATGGGCAATTAGATGATATAAAAGTTAAACATAAGCCGGAAGTTGTAAATGCATAATTTTTAATTTACGAAAAAAAATAAAGCCGAGGGTGCTCTCGGCTTTATAAGTCATAAGATAATAAATAACTAACATAAGGAGGAATTTTGAAATGGAATTATGGTTTACTGAAGAACATACTGATTATGCTAAATTCTCTTTTAAAGTGAAAAAACATCTTTATTCAGAAAAGAGTCCTTTTCAACAGGTAGATTTTATAGATACATATGAATTTGGTAAGGTACTTTTATTAGATGGGCTTGTTATGGTAACAGAAAAGGATGAATTTATATACCATGATATGATAACTCATGTTGCTATGGCTACGAATCCTGAAATTAAAAGGGTTCTAGTTATAGGTGGTGGAGATGGCGGTACAGTAAGAGAGTTAACTAGATATAATACAATAGAAAAGATTGACATGGTTGAAATAGATGAATTAGTTGTTAAGGCTTCAAGGGAATTCTTACCATTAACTTCATCTAAACTAGATGATGAGAGAGTAACTTTATATTTTGAAGATGGAATAAAGTTTGTAGAAGATAAGGAAAATGAATATGATTTAATAATTGTAGATTCAACGGATCCGATAGGACCAGGAGAAGGATTGTTTACTACAGAATTTTATAAGAATTGCTATAAGGCGTTAAGTGATAAAGGTATACTTGTTAATCAAAATGAAAGTCCTTACTATGAAAGAGATGCTAAAGCTATGTTAAGAGCAACAGGAAAATTAAAGAAAATTTTCCCTATAGTAGAAGTATACCAGTTCCATATGCCTACTTATCCATCAGGACATTGGCTATTTGGATTTGCATCAAAATCATTACATCCAATTAAAGATTTTAAACCAGAAGAGTGGAAGAAATTCAACCTAAAAACTAAATACTATAATACAGAAATACATGTAGGAGCATTTGCTTTGCCAACTTACGTTAAGGAGATGATCGAAGCTGGTGTTAAATAAAAATATTTATACATTTATAGGATTTGACAGTGAATATGAAGATTCGCAAATAGTAGTTTTTGGAGCCCCCTTTGATGGAACGACTTCATTTAGGCCGGGAACGAGATTTGCTCCTGCTGTAATGAGAAATGAATCATATGGATTGGAAACATATAGTCCGTATCTTGATAAGGATTTAACCGATATAAAAGTTTATGATGCTGGTGATTTGGAATTCCCATTTGGTAATACGAAAAAAGTATTAGACATGATAGAAGAGTTTGCGAAAAGTGTTTTAAATGACGGTAAGATACCTGTTATGATAGGTGGTGAACATTTAGTAACTTTGCCATCTGTTAAGGCAGTTTATGAAAAGTATAAAGATATTTATGTTTTACATTTTGATGCTCATACAGACTTAAGAGAAGATTATATGGGCGAAAAGTTATCTCATGCTACAGTCATAAGAAGAGTATGGGAATTACTTGGAGATGATAGGATATACCAATTTGGGATTAGGTCTGGTGAAAGAGAAGAATTCGAATGGGCTAAAAGACATACAAATCTGACTAAATTCACATATAAAGGTCTTGAAGACGTAGTAAATAAGCTAAAAGGGAAAAAAGTTTATGTTACTATCGATTTAGATATTTTAGATCCATCAGTTTTTCCTGGAACTGGTACACCAGAACCTGGAGGAATACTATTTAATGACATGATGAATATTATTGGTATTTTAAAGAATTTAGATATTGTAGGAGCTGATATTGTGGAGTTATCTCCACATTATGATAATAGTGGAGTTTCAACTGCTGTTGCATGTAAAATACTTAGAGAATTAGTTCTTGCAATCAGTAAAAACTAAAGCGGCCATTGGCCGCTTTAAATTTACGTGCGCCGGGCATGCGTAACAACTAGGTGGTGAAAGTCCACTGTGGGGGTTGACCGTGCCAACCACTAGCCAAAGGCAAGGGTGTCCATCGTGAGGTGG
>NZ_FQXO01000127.1 GCF_900129995.1 Caloranaerobacter azorensis DSM 13643
AACTTAACCTAATGAACCGCCGTATACCGAACGGTACGTACGGTGGTGTGAGAGGTCGGTAGATGAATTAATCATCTACCTCCTACTCGATTAAAGTCAGAAATCCAAAATCATTTAGATTATGAATCATAATAGTAGGACCTTAAATCTCATGTTATGTGATCGTGTGGCCATTCCCTTTACATTTCTTCTCCATCAATTATTTTGATTATATTACCCACAAATTCAACTTCCCCATCATTTACTATTATTCCATCTCCATCATTACAAGCATAAATTACACTTCCAGTCCGTTTTGAATACTCCTTTACGTTATCTTTAAATTCTTTATTCCAACGGTTATAATGTGGTAAAAATTCAAAGTCAACTAATTCTAAAGAATTAAGTTGACATCTACTACCTAATGCTTCATCAAGATTACTTGTAAACAACTTAAACAGTGATATATTTGCCCCAATATTACAAGCTCCGCCACTAACTCCGATAATAATTCCATTATCAGCATACTTTTTTAAAACTGGTTTAAGATTTCTTTTTTTAATATTGTTTAATAAAAATATGGGGTCTCCACCTGATAAATGAATAACATTACATGATAATAAATCATCTACTTTTGACTCATCATATTCTTCGCCTAAATCAAAAAATATAAACTCCTGAATACCATAGCTTTTATAAAATGCTTTTATATTACTAAAATATTTTCGATCTTTATCTCCAGTTGAAGGAATATACCCTAAAGATAAATTGCCATTTCCTAATAACTGTTTCATTTTAATATGTACTTTTTCATTGTCTGCTGACATTTGATCGCTATACAAAATATATTTTCCCAATCTATATCCCTCCAAACAATCTTGCTTATTTCACAGTCTACCACATGTCGCATGACAGTTTCACTAGTTTCAATGAAAAAAACTTTCTATCAAATTGTAAATTCCTCTATTTTTCATATCATTGTAATCATTTGTCCCATATTACAAAAATAAGATAATGCATAAAAATCAAACATCTAATCTAGAACCACTACTCATAAATAGAATAAGTAATTCTAGAAAATATCTGATTATAAATAGGCTAGCGAAATACATCTATCTCAATTTTACATTTTTTCATTCTTACTTAATTAACCAAACTAAAGTCCCACCCGCTGCTTTTCTTTCGATAGGACCATTCTTCATTTCACTTTTTACCCTATTTAATCCTATGCGATAATCTTCATTTGAAATCAAATGTAGCATCGGATAGCCTTTTTTCTCTAATAATTCTAAAAATTTACTTTCTAATTCTATTTCTTCTCCTTCACCGATTGTCTCAATCTTTAGAAAATTAAACCCATTTTTCTCCGCTGAACTAATTATTTCTTCTATTCTGGATATCTTTGTTTTTGAACCTCCTACGACTAAAGTCGTAAGATTCCTGCTTCATAGACCTCGTAACCTACTATCTCCACAGGCGTAACTTCGGGTAGTCCCTACCCTACTTTATATATTTTATGCTATCCCTAATGTTCTTTTTCCTTCATTTAGTATGTTTATACTCGCATTCACATCCCTGTCGTGAATTGTTTTGCATTTTGGACATTCCCACATTCTTATGTTTAAGTTTTTTACTTCTTTGTTTTTATAACCACATATACTGCAAATCTGACTTGACGGAAAAAATGTATCTATTTTAACTATTGTTCTACCATACCATTTTGCCTTATATTCTAACATCTTAACAAATTCCGACCATGCTACATCCGATATTGACTTTGATAATTTATCGTTCTTTAACATATTTTTAACCTTTAAGTCCTCTAAAACTATAACTTGGTTTTCGTTTATAATTTTAAAGGATAGCTTTTGTAAAAAGTCATTCCTCTGGTTCTTTATCTTTTCATATATCTTTGCAACCCTTTTTGTTTGTTTTCTAAAGTTGCTACTTCCTCTTTGTTTTTTGGAAAGTTTTCTCTGCTCTTTTACAAGCCTTTTTTCTAATTTGCTTAAGTATTTAGGATTAGGTATTTTATTTCCATCACTATCTATAAGAAAATCCTTTATTCCCAAGTCTATCCCTATCATTTTGTTAGCTTTTTCTTTTTCTTTAACTTCTTCTATCCTGCAACATATTGAAATAAAGTATTTATTAGTAGGTGTTTTGCTTATAGTTACATTTAATATTTTACCTTCTATTTCCCTTGATTTCGCAAACTTTACAAAGCTTAACTTTGGAAGTTTTATTCTATTTCCTTTGATTTCGATATTATTATTTGTAAATGTCGTTCTATAGCTTTGGTAACCATTTTTCTTGGTTTTAAACTTTGGAAACCCTGCATCTTCTTTGAAGAATTTTTGAAATGCTTTATCTAAATCCTTTAATGAGTTTTGAAGTGCAAATTTATCTACTTTTTTTAGCCATTGTTTTTTCTTTTTAAGCTGTGTTAAATCTGATGAACATTTGTTATAGTTTAGTGTTATTCCATATTCTTGATATGCTTTTATTCTTTTATCTAAGTAATAATTGTAAATAAATCTAACACAGCCAAAGGTTTTGTTTATAAGCTCAACTTGTTTTTTGTTTGGATAAAGCCTAAACTTAAAAGCTTTTTCCATATTTACACCTACTTTTCTTTTTGGGATAGGATATACTGTTTAATTTGTTCTTCTGTGTTTTCACTAACTGTTGCGATAAAATAAGATGGATTCCACAAATGTCCGCCCCATAATTTTTCTTTAAGTTCTGGAAACTCTTTTAACAGCAACCTTGCACTAACACCTTTTAGAGCTTTTATTATATTAGGTATATAATGTTGTGGTGAACATTCTATGAGCAAGTGAATATGATCCAAATCTGTATTCATAAGAAGTATTTTAAATTTATTATTCTCTGCTATATTGTTAAGTATTTCCCTTAATCTTTGTTCTATTTGATTAGTTAAAATTTTATGTCTATACTTTACACACCAAACTATATGGTATTGTATAGAATATACGTAACCTCTACCATAATAAACATTAGCCATATTTTCACCTCATAATTATTATGACATATGTTACAACAAAATAAAATGATTTCACTGATTTGAC
This sequence comes from Caloranaerobacter azorensis DSM 13643, assembly GCF_900129995.1. Taxonomy (GTDB): domain Bacteria; phylum Bacillota; class Clostridia; order Tissierellales; family Thermohalobacteraceae; genus Caloranaerobacter; species Caloranaerobacter azorensis. The sequence goes on from NZ_FQXO01000127.1 coordinate 3,072, forward strand.
TTATATTTTTGAACACCAGTTTACAAGATTAATTAAGCCACAAAGTCATTGTATATAAAGTTTTTAACGCATTTGGAAACTACAGAATAAATTTTTCTATTTTCGA
>NZ_FQXO01000150.1 GCF_900129995.1 Caloranaerobacter azorensis DSM 13643
GGGTAAAATCTTTAAAATATCATCTTAAAGTATATCCAATCTTTTCTCTAACTTTTCATATTTCTTTTTACACTATCTTTACTCATACTTAATTATCGATTCATCAATTTAATACCAAAATTGATTTTTAAGTATTTATTTTATCCCAAAAGGTATTCATTAAGATATTCGTTGTCATTAAAAACCTTTACTTATTTCTATCCCCTTACATATACATTATTCCTCCTTTAAAACTATTGAAAAAATTTTTGATTTTTGATATATTCAAATAAACAGTTGCATTTCCAATAATATAGGATAATAATTTGCATTGCTTATTTATGTTTAAAAACAGAAGTAAAAGTTTAAAGTAAACTTGATATTCGAATATCGGAATTCACATATATTTATTATATCAAGCAGCCTATTAACTCTATCAAACATGCTTGCCAGCATTTATTTGAGTTAGTAGGCTTTTTTTATCTGGTGCTCTTGGATATACCATACTCTCACCTCCTGTATCTAAATAAATATATCACTAAACTTTTTATCCTCTCAATCCACCATCATCTTCATCAGCTAATTCATATACAGTACCTTGTGTTATTATGTTATCGTTAGTTACTTTCTAATTCTCTTAATGACATATTTTTTTCTTTTCTTAACTTTCGTATCTTTTCTCCTATAGTTAGTATTTCCATATTCTTATCTCCGTTCATTTTTTGTTTATATTATTTGTTTTTTATTTAACCTTATTATAAATTATCTTTTATTATTTGTCAATAATGTTTTCATAACCCTCACAAACTATTATTTACTATTTCGACCTTTGAAAATCAAACTTGAAATATTTTTCTATTTGCAAGAAAATATTTTGTTTCATTAAATCAGACGATAAACTCAAAAGATAACAGTCTAGAGCTTATAGACTGCATTGCTGATGAAAACTTATTGCAAGAAGAAATAGTTATAAAAAATGAAGAAGTATTAGATTTGGTAAGGGCTTTAGATGAGCTTACCGAAAGACAAAAAGAGATAGTTTTTATGTATTATATTCAAAATATTTCCTTAAAGGAGATAAGTAAAAGGCTTGATATAAGCTATAGAACTGCTGTAAATATCAAAACCTCTGCGATAAAAAAATTAAAAAAGTCCATAGTAAATCTTTAGCCTCTCTTTTATATAAGGAGTAGAAGGGAGGTGAGAAGATGGCAGTAAATGCAGTAACTAAAGATTCAAAAATTAAACTTAATTTAGATGGTGGAGTAGATCAA
>NZ_FQXO01000126.1 GCF_900129995.1 Caloranaerobacter azorensis DSM 13643
TCGGATAAGATCTATAAATCTATAAAGATTTATAGGTATGCGTTGCTTTCTATAAGGTTTTTATAGATATAAGTCAACGGAGATGCTAAATGAGTACAAGAGTATCATTAGTTACTTTAGGATGTTCAAAAAATTTAGTCGATTCTGAAGTAATGTTAGGTATTATAAAAGAAAATGGCTATTTATTAACACAAAATTTAGATGTAGCAGACATTATAATAATTAATACTTGCGGTTTTATAAAAGATGCTAAAGAGGAATCAATAGATACGATAATTGAATTAGGAGAGTACAAAAAAATAGGGAATTGTAAAAGACTAATTGTAACTGGCTGTTTGGCTGAAAGGTATAAAGAAGAAATTCTTAAAGAACTTCCAGAAGTCGATGCAGTTGTTGGAACAGGAAACTTGAAAGATATAGTGAATGTAATAGAGGAAGTTGAAAAAGATAAAAGAATTTTAAAGGCAGGTGATATAAATAACTTTGATTATGATATTTTACCTAGATTTATAAGTTCTTCTAATCCGGTTGCCTATGTAAAGATTGCTGAAGGATGTAATAATTTTTGTACTTATTGTATTATACCTAAGATTAGAGGTAAATATAGAAGCAGACGTATAGAGAAAATTATTGAAGAAGTTAAAAAGTTAGTTGAAATAGGGAAAAAAGAGATAATACTGATAGCACAAGATACTACAAAATACGGATTAGATTTATATGGAAAAGTTAGATTGCCTGAATTATTAGATGAATTAAATAAAATTGAAGGATTAGAATGGATTAGGTTACAATATTTATATCCAGATGATTTTACGGATGAACTTATAGATAGTATAAAAAGAAATGAAAAAGTTGTTAAATATGTAGATATACCAATTCAACATATAAATAATAGGATTTTAAAAAGAATGAACAGAAAGACAACGAAAGAGAGGATAATAGATTTAATAAATAAACTTAGAAGTAGAGTGCCAAATATTATTATTAGAACTACATTAATTGTAGGATTCCCAGGAGAAACGGAACAAGAATTCAAAGAGCTATGTGAATTCGTAAAGAACACGAAGTTTGATAGATTAGGTGTTTTTGCATATTCAAAAGAAGAAGATACACCAGCTGCTAATTTTGAAGATCAAGTTGATGAAATTGTAAAAGAAGAAAGAAAATCTATTATTATGGAAATACAAAAGCAGATATCGTTTGAAAAAAACAGAGAAAAAATAGGAAATATTTATAAGGTTCTAGTTGAAGAGCAAATAGAAAAAACAGAAGATGGTTTAATATACTTAGGTAGAAGTTATATGGATAGTCCAGAAATTGATGGACTTGTTTATATACACAGTAAATATCGTTTGAATTTAGGTGATTTTGTAAATGTGAAAATATTTGATTGTTTAGAATATGATTTAATAGGAGAGATAGACCATGAATTTAGCGAATAAGTTAACCATAATAAGGATATTTTTAGTCCCAGTTTTTATGTTCTTTCTGTTAGTTAAAATACCATACGGCGAGTATATAGCAGCATTTATATTTATACTAGCTGCTCTTACGGATAGTTTAGATGGTTATATAGCAAGGAAGAGAAATCAGGTAACTAAATTTGGAAAATTCATGGATCCTCTAGCTGATAAATTATTAGTATCAGCTGCATTAATATCTTTAATTGAAAAAGGGAAATTATCTGCCTGGATTGTAATACTTATTATAGCAAGAGAATTTGCAATTACAGGATTAAGGGTATTGGCTGCTTCAGAAGGTATTACTATTGCAGCAAGTTGGTGGGGGAAAATTAAAACAATATCACAAATAGTGGCTATAATAACTTTGTTATTAGATAATTATCCTTTTAGATTGATAAATATACCTTTTGATAAAATATCTGTTGCTTTGGCTGTTATATTTACATTGATTTCGGGCTTTGATTACCTTTATAAAAATAAAAACGTTTATTTATCCGGGAATAAATAATTAGATTAATAAAATTAAAAGGAAAAAATAAGATTGACTGTATATGAAGCTTGTTATATAATTACAGTAGAACATAAGTTCGAAAAATGAAAGGTAGGTGAACCAGAGTTATCTGGGATAATATGTTAGAAAAGAAAAAAGCTTTAGAAATGGCTATAAGTCAAATTGAAAAACAATTTGGTAAAGGTTCTATTATGAAATTAGGAGAAAATTCTAAACTTAATGTTGAAGCAATTTCTACAGGAGCATTAAGTTTGGATATTGCCTTAGGCATAGGGGGCTTACCTAGAGGTAGGATTGTAGAAATATATGGTCCAGAGTCTTCTGGTAAAACGACTGTAGCTCTACATGTAATAGCAGAGGCTCAAAAGCAAGGAGGTGCTGCTGCTTTTATTGATGCTGAACATGCATTAGATCCAAGTTATGCTAAAAGGCTTGGCGTTGATATTGATAATCTTATCGTATCACAACCTGACACTGGCGAACAGGCTTTGGAAATCGCAGAAGCATTAGTAAGAAGTGGGGCAATTGATGTAATAGTAATAGATTCAGTTGCGGCATTAGTTCCTAAAGCGGAAATCGAAGGAGAAATGGGCGATAGTCATGTAGGTTTACAAGCTAGACTTATGTCACAGGCTTTAAGAAAATTAGCTGGGGCCATAAAAAAATCTAATACAATAGCTATATTTATTAATCAATTGAGAGAGAAAGTTGGTGTAATGTTCGGTAATCCTGAAACAACGCCAGGTGGACGAGCTTTGAAATTCTATGCTTCAGTTAGATTAGATGTAAGAAAAGTTGAGACATTAAAACAAAGCGATGAAATGATAGGAAATAGGACAAAAGTGAAAGTAGTTAAGAATAAAGTTGCACCACCATTTAAAATTGCAGAGTTTGATATAATGTATGGTACAGGTATTTCTAAAGAAGGTAATTTATTAGATGTTGGTGTATCTGATGGAATTATTAATAAATCAGGGTCGTGGTATAGTTATGGAGAGCATAGGCTTGGTCAAGGAAGGGAAAATGCAAAAGAATTTTTACGCGAAAATGTAAAAATAGCTCAAGAAATTGAAGAAAAAATAAGAATTAAGCACGGGTTAAATGTAAAAGAAAATCAGAAAAATACTACTGAAGAAAATAAAAAAGTAGAAAATAAAAAATAAACAGTCTCTTTTTAATGAGGCTGTTTATTTTGTGTGCCGGGCATGCGTAACAACTAGGTGGTGAAAGTCCACTGTGGGGGTTGACCGT
>NZ_FQXO01000124.1 GCF_900129995.1 Caloranaerobacter azorensis DSM 13643
GTTCTTGTAGCGAAGAGATTCAATCACTCCTTGATCCTATTTTAGCTTTAGTATAGCATAGATGAATTTAATTTTTCATATTACGAATTGAAGTAGTATTATTTAGCACTTTACAAAAACTAATAGAAGATGATATAATTATATTTGCACGATTTTAATATAATATGTATGGAGAGATGGCTGAGTCTGGCTGAAGGCGCTCGCCTGGAAAGCGGGTAGACGCGAAAAAGCGTCTCGCGGGTTCGAATCCCGCTCTCTCCGCCAAAATAAAAGTTTGCCGTGCTAGATGGGGAGGTAGCGGTGCCCTGTAACCTGCAATCCGCTATAGCAGGGTTGAATTCCCGATTGAGGCTTGCTATTGTGAGGTCTGCCCTGAGTAAGTGGCGTTGACGATTGGGTCCTACGCAACGGAAATTCATGAACCCCGTCAGGTCCGGGAGGAAGCAGCGGTAAGTGAACACTTCCGTGTGCCGTAGGGGTGCCTGATTTGAGTTAACTGCTCAGGTAACGCTTGGAGTAGTAAGTCGAGATCGGGTGCACGGCTAAAATATTGATAACCTAAAGAGTTATGGCAAGAACCATAGCTCTTTTTCTTTTTTGTAGAATTATGTAGAAAAAAAGAGGAAAATGTTGTATTATGCAGAATATATAATATTACAGCTCTTAAATTGGGAAAATTCGATAATTTTGATTATTTAGAAGTAGTAGAGGTGTTAATAGTGATACTCGATTCATTTAAAAGAAAATTGATTATTACTCTTGTTATATTGGCTATTATTCCGATTATTACTTTAAGAATGGCAATAGATTTTACAGTAAAAGAACAAATAATAAATCAGGCAATAAGTATTGAGAAGCAGTTTATTGATAATAAAGCAGATGAGATTAATAGATGGTTTAGTGATAAAGAGCAGATTTTAGAAACTGTTGTGAATAATTATTTAGTACATAAAGAAGAAAAGGAATCAGAAGTAGACTTTGAAAAGGTGAATTATTATCTTACAAATTTAGCTGAAAAGACGAACTTTTTTTCAGATATATACATAATCGTAAAAGACATGACAAAAAATAATTTCGTTTTATTAGATGATGAAATCGATGTTAGATTAAAACCGTTATATTATAAAGTTTTAAAGACGGGTAATACTTTATGGAGTCAGCCTTATAAAGATTTAAAAACAGGTAAAACGATTTTAACTGTATTTATGCCTGTAAAAGATGAAACTGGAAAAATTGAAGAGATAATCGGAGCAGATGTGTTTGTTAATTCTATAGAAGATATACTTGGAAATTTAGAAAACAAATTAGTATCCGGTGGTTTTAATATTATAATTACAACTTTGGAAGGTAAAAAATTAGATTTTTTTTATGAAAATAAAAATATAATTAATAATTTTAATAAAGAATTAAAAAATGTCAATTTAATAGAACTGATTAATGAAAATAATAGAGAAATATCAATTCGAGATAAAGAATATTTTATTATTAAATCAATTATTCCCAAGGTAAGATGGAAATTGATTTGTCTGATAGATAAAAGTGTTTTTCAGAAAAGTATAATAGAAATAATAAATAAGTATGTAATAGTTACTATAGTATTTACATTGATATTTGTAATATTATTAGCTTCGTTTTTATCTGCTCAATTTTCTAAACCATTAGAGGAATTAAAAAAAGGGGCTATTGAATTATATAAGGGTAATTATAATTATAGAATTCCAATGTATAGAAATGATGAATTTGGACAGCTTGCAAAGGCATTTAATAGAACGATAGAGGAATTAGATAAATCTTATAAAAGATTGAATGAGCAGACAAAAATGCTAATAGAAAATAATAAACAGTTACAAGGCATGAATGTGGAATTAGAAGCTTCATATGAACAGCTTCAATATATGGCTCTAGAACTTAATGATTCAGAAGAAAAATATAAACTATTAGTTGAAAATATGAATGATTTAGTATGTGTTGTTGACCCTAATTATAAAATTATCTTTGTAAATGATCAGGTTAAATATATGTTGAAATATGATAAAGAAGAAGTTGTAGGTAAAGATGTAAGGAATTTTTTATCAAAGATATGGTATTTTGATAGTAAAAACGGTAAGAGTGATGATTTAAATAATAATTTTGAGAAATTATTAAAAAGTGATTACGACAGTATTCAAGTCGTATTAATATCTAAAAATGGAAAAGAAGTAATAGGGGAAGTTAGTACTAGAAGGATATTTGATAATGAAAAACTTATTAGTGTATATGTTGTATTAAGAGATATTACAGAGAGAAAAAAATTGTACAGTCAAATTATAAGGAAGAATGAAGAACTTTCTACGATCAATAAAATCAGTAAAAACCTAAATTCTACTATGGATTTGGATAAACTTTTAAAAATGGTCGTTGATGATATTGTAGACCTTATGAAGATTCCTTTATGTACGATAAGGCTATTGACAGATGATAATAAATTAAAACTGATGGCCTATTCGGGAGAGCTGACGGATATTATTTGGTTTGACGATATACCGGTTGATGATGATATTTTGGGGAAAGCTGTAATAGAAGGCAAAACTATTATAATAAATAAGTTTACCGAAGAAAATATAAGTAAATACAATGAAAAGATTGTTAAAAGTGGTAAGGTTAATTGTGCAAATACTATTCCACTTATTGCAAGAGAAAAAACTTTGGGAGTACTTGCAGTAACTACAAAACAAGAAATAAATGAAAGTCAAACTGCTATTTTAACTTCTGTAGCTAATCAAGTAGCTATGATAATCGAAAATATAAATTTATATAATGGATTAAAAGAAAGTTATTTAAGAACAATAAAAACGTTGGCTGCAGCAGTAGAAGCAAAAGATAAGTATACGGAAGGTCATTCATATAGAGTTTCTAAATATTCATATTTAATCGCAAAACATATGGGATTATCCGATAAAGTATGTGAGGAAGTAGAAATAGGCGGTATTCTTCATGATATAGGTAAAATAGGAATTAGAGATTCTATACTTACTAAACCGGGGAAATTGACAGATGAAGAATTTAATGAGATAAAGAGACATCCTACAATAGGTGATAGGATACTTCAAAATGTAGGATTTTCAAATATTGTTATGAACGTAATTAAATATCATCATAAAAGATATGATTTAAAAGGATATCCAGAAGAAAGTAAATTGGAAGAATTACCTTTAGAAGCTTGTATAGTGGGGGTTGCTGATGCTTTAGATGCAATGGCATCAAATAGGTCATATAGAAGGGCTATGAGTATAGAAGAGGCTATTAAAGAAATTATTAAAAATAAAGGGACTCAATTTCATCCAAAAGTTGTAGATTCATTAGTAGATATATATAATAAGAATCCTAAAATTATTATAGAAATTTCAAAATCTTATTGTGATTAGCAGCTTCAGCTGCTTTTTTTATTGTCTAAGAAAGTATAAATTTTTTTGATAAAATAATATAGGCGTAGCCTAGTAAATAAAAAGAGTCTAGAGTTTGAGTAAACTAT
>NZ_FQXO01000135.1 GCF_900129995.1 Caloranaerobacter azorensis DSM 13643
TCACCACCTAGTTGTTACGCATGCCCGGCACACAAAAATAAAATAAGCTGGTTATCCAGCTTATTTTATTTTTCTAAATACGCCTATAACTTTTCCGAGTATTTTAACATCTTTTACGATAATCGGTTTAAGATATTGATTTTCAGGTTGTAGTCTTATATGATCGCTTTCTTTGAAAAATCTCTTTATAGTAGCTTCATCTCCAATAAGTGCAACAACAATATCGCCATTATTCGCATAATTTTGTTGACGTACTATTACATAATCTCCATCTAAAATACCAGCATTTATCATACTTTCTCCCTTAACAGATAGTATAAAAACTTCTTGATCATTTTGAATAAAATCTAGCGGTAAAGGAAATGTGTCTTCGATATTCTGTACTGCAAGTATAGGCTCACCAGCAGTAACCTTACCGACAATAGGCACTTCAACAATTTCTTTTTTTGAGTAGTAATTATAAACATTATCTTTGTCTAAAATTTCAATTGCTCGCGGCTTGGTAGGATCTCGCCTAATATATCCTTTTTTCTCTAATTTTAATAAATGCCCATGAACAGTAGAAGTAGACTTAAGTCCAACAGCCTTACAGATTTCTCTTACAGAGGGCGGATATCCCTTAATTTGTATTTCTTTTTTTAGAAATTCCAATATTTCGAATTGTTTAGAAGATAAGTCCTCGTACATTTTTAGCCCCCTAACAGTTGAATTTTGCTTTATTATAACATATCGTAAAAAAAAAATCAAACATTCGTTCGAAAAAAACTTGACCTAGAACAGATGTTCTTCTATAATTATAAATAGATAGAACATATATTCGGCGAGAGGTGGTTTATATGAAAGTTAAAATAGTAAATAGAACTCGGTTTATTACATTTCTTGTTATATTTATTACTTTGATATTAATTTTTGTTAGCACTTTATTTAAAATAGGGAAGGCTTATAGTGTTATATATTCTCAATACATTAACGTTGAAGTTAAAGCAGGGGATACTTTATGGGATATAGCTAAAAGAAATAATAGCGGAAGAGAAGATATTAGAAAGTTAGTCTATAAAATAATGAAGTTAAACAATTTGGATACGGCTAAAATTAAACCAGGTGATATAATAAAGGTACCTATTTATATTAAAGATAGGTAGATTTATAAATCTACCTATCTTTAATATAAGATAATGGATTGCTTTTAACAGCTTTTCTTAATCTGTCGTCATCTAAATGTGTATATATTTGAGTAGTAGAAACAGTAGAGTGGCCTAAAATTTGTTGTAAAGCCCTAATATCTACATTGCCATACTTATACATTAAAGTAGCAGCTGTATGTCTAAGTTTATGTGTTGAATATTTATCAGTGTCTAATCCTGCTAACTTAATGTATTTTTTAACAATATACTGAACTGTCTTATTGCTAATTCTATTTTTTCTTTTACTTATAAATAAAGCCTTTTCATCTTTAAGTCCTTCCTTTGGCCTGACTTTCAAATAATTATTAATTGCCTCTAAACAAGCTTCGTTTAAATATATGGTTCTTTCTTTGTTTCCTTTACCAATAACAGTTAATGTATCTCCCTTAATTTTATCTATATCAATACTTACTAATTCTGACAATCTAAGTCCACAATTTAGAAAAAGGGTTATAATAGCATAATCTCGTTCTTTAAACTGGCCATCTACTGCATTTAATAAATTTTTCGCTTCATTTAATGTTAAGTAAACAGGATGCCTAGAGTCAGTTTTGGGCGATTCTAATTCTGTAGCTGGATTTTCATCAATTAATTTAACTTTAGTATGTAAATATTTAAAAAAAGATTTTAAACTAGCAACTTTGCGAGCTTTAGCATAATTACTATTATTTCTATTTTTATCTACATATGATATGTAGGCATGCAAATCTTGAAGATTAACTTTTCGGAGTAGGGATATATCAACATCATCAATATTAATTGTATTTAAAGGTGTATTTTTGTCAACGATTCTATATCTTATTTTTAAAAATCTAAAAAAAGTCCTTAAATCATAAAAATATTCTTTAACAGTATTTTGCGATTTACCTTTAATTGTTTCAATATAATTCAAAAAGTCTTCTAAAATTATAGGCATATCGTCCATATTTTTCACTCCTTATTATACAAAATATACATTTTGTATAATTAATTCTATAAATTTTATAAAACTCCTGCTAAAAAAGTATATATTTTTTATTTAAATGAATGTATTTTCATAGATAATTTACTTTATCAATCGAGTAGGAGGTAGATGATTAATTCATCTACCGACCTCTCACACCACCGTACGTACCGTTCGGTATACGGCGGTTCATTAGGTTAAG
>NZ_FQXO01000121.1 GCF_900129995.1 Caloranaerobacter azorensis DSM 13643
TTTTTTTTAGTTATGATTAGTATTCCTAGGATTTAGATGTCTGATTTTTCTACTTTATGGAAGCTAACTCTTTATTTCTTGTAAAGTGGTGTATACATCTTTAAATGCTTTTAGAGTAGTATTTTTTATATGTGCAGTAGGATATATATTTATTGCGATAATTCCATATAAAGCTCTTAAATGGGTAGAACCAATAAAAATTTCTAAAAAAAATCTATCGATTGCTATACCTAAAAATTTATTAAATGTTGCAATAGCACAAATTTGTGTTTTAGCAGCTATAAGTTTTACTTCGCCATTGATTACAAGTTATTTTATTTTAGAAAAAATAGGCGGAACTGTATTTAATATATTGATGTTAGAGGTTGTTTGTTCTGTATTTGTTATAATTACGGGGATATATAGTAAAAATTTGACTTCCAAAATTCCTCGGCAAAAAATAGTTCAGTATGGAGTTATGTTTTTTATTATTTATGCTTTTCTTTTGATGATAGCTAAAAATTACATTTTTGTTTTAATAGCTTTTGTTTTTTATGCAATAGGACATACTATTTGGTTTCCACACCATTATTCTTTACTTATGGAGTTTGTTCCAAAGGAAAGTAGAGGTCAGTTTTTCGGGAGTATGAGTGCAATTAATAAATTATTTGGAGTATGTATACCTGTTATTTCAGGAATATTAGCTAGTAAGTTCGGTTTTTTTATACCTTTTAGTCTGGTTTTTATTTTATTTATAATTGTATATATTATTTATCAGCAATTAATGAATATAAAACTAGAAAATTGAGGTTGATAATTATTGCTATATTTGTTATATAAGGAATAATTAATTAGTATAATGAAAAGGTAAGAATTATTTGTTTTTCGAGCTTAAAAATTAGAATGGACTTTTGAAATAAGTTAGCTTTGTATCATATAAATGTTAAGATATGATATTGGAAAAGTGAAATTCTAAAAGTAAGCGAGAAAAACGAAAAAATAAAAATTACAAAAGGGGTGTAGATATAATGACAAAAAAAGGCTCAAAAATTTTTATGACGATTGCATCAATTTTAATTATTATTGCTTTAGTTTTTATTATTAGTAGTAAGACTACGATGAAAGTTAAAACTAATCAGTACAAAGACGAAAATTCTATTTCAAATTCTACTAATCAACAAATGAATTATACTATAGATCAATTAACGAAGGGGGTTTTAGAAAATGATATTACTTTAGTAAAAAAAATAATTGCAAGCAATTCGGTAGATATAAATCATAAGGATTCTGAAGGTAAATGCCCTTTAGAATTGGTTTTTGTTATGAATAATTATGATATGGCTAAAATACTTTTAGAAGCTGGGGCAGACCCTTATGTAGTTACTTCAAATGGACAGACAGCATATGATTTAGCCATGAAAAGTGATAGTAAGTACCTTAAGGATATATTTAAAGCCTATTGTAAATAATTATTAATAAAAACATATATCAGGCTGTTGATAAAATATAAGTTTATATGACATTGATGGGAATTCTTATTTCAAGAAGGATTCCCTTTTTTGTTTTTGTCAGATGATTATACAACTTATTCGAAAGGATTAAAAAAATAGTAACTGGAGAAAGTGGTAAAAATGCATTGATAAATAAAAGACAAAAATAGGACTAAAATACTATTTTTAGGACAAATATCAAATCAAGTAATAAAATGCATTCTTTAAATATATAGTATTAATAAAAGTAAACAAGTTTAATATGAAAACGTTGCATTATATATAGTTTAAATCCCCTAATAAATACAAATATTTTATAAGGGGTTGGTTCCAATGTATATGATAAATAAGTGACTTATAAAGCATTTTATAATTATTAAGGGAGGAATTCGAGTGAGAGGTATATTTAAAAATAAAAAGATAGTTTCAATATTATTATTTATTACTATATTGATTTCAATTACTGGCTATGGTTTTGCATTTACTGGAGAGAACAATGGACAAAAACCAAAAGTAAAAGTACAGCAGAAAGAAATTATTAAAATCTATGACTCCAATAAAGATAAATTGTTTGAAAATTTATCTAAGAAAATGGATAAAGTTACAGATAACGAAGAAATTCCGACTATAGTTGTATTTAAAGAAAAATTGGATTCTAAGAGAAAAATCTTTGTAAACAAATTAATAGGTAATTATAAAATAAAACATGAATATAAGAATATACCTGCAATAGCTATGAAATTGAAAAAAGACCAAATTGAAAAATTGTCCAAGTTAGATATAGTTGCTCATATTGAATATGATGAACTCGTTAAGGCTTCTATGGACACAGCAAAATACTGGTTTGGTGCAGAGAAGGCTGAAAATGATTTTGACGTGAATGGAGACAGAGATGGAAATATATATAATTACAATAAGGATGATGTTGTTGTAGCAATAATTGATACTGGCATAGATGGCAATCATGTAGATTTAGATGATGGGAAAATAATAGGATGGAAGGATTTTGTAAATAATCGACCATCACCTTATGATGACAATGGTCATGGTACACATGTAGCTGGGATAATTGCTGGTGAAGGAGATGGAAATTCTAATTATACAGGAATTGCGAAAGGAGCTGCTTTAGTAGGACTTAAGGTTTTAAATAGTCAAGGCAGCGGTTCGATGAGTGATGTAACAGCAGCTATAGATTGGTGTATTACAAATAAAGACGTTTATGGTATAGATGTAATAAATTTAAGTTTGGGAACTAGTGGAAGTTCTGATGGTACAGATTCTACTTCACTAGCTGTAAATAATGCAGTTAATAATGGAATTGTTGTAGTAGTTGCAGCAGGGAATAGTGGGCCTAATAAATATACAATAGGTTCTCCAGGTGCAGCTGAAAAAGCTATTACAGTAGCAGCAATGGCAGATGTTGGAGAAAAAGGATTTAGTTTAGCTAGCTTTTCAAGTAGAGGACCTACAGCTGATGAGAGAATAAAACCCGATATTGCAGCACCTGGATATAATATAACTGCTCCAAAAGCAAATACAACAAATGATTATATAACATATAGTGGAACAAGCATGGCAACTCCTTTTACAGCAGGAATAGTAGCTTTGATGTTAGATGCAAATCCTAATTTAACACCTATTCAAGTTAAGAATATATTAGCTTCTACAGCTCATGATTGGGGTCCAGCTGGAAAAGATATAGAATATGGAAACGGCAGGCTTGATGGATATGAAGCTATAAAACAAGCAGGTAATTATAGTGGTAATAATATATCTTTACCAAATCATATGAATGCAGCAGAAAATTTGTCAAGCTCTGGAGCATCTGATATTTGGGAGTTTACAGTAGATGATACAAGATATCCTATAGCTATAACTTTGATGATATCTGATTGGAGAGCCTGGTTGTGGGGAGGAACACCTGACTTTGATATTTACTTATATGATTCTAATGGAAATACTGTAGCTTCTTCAACTGGAGTAAAAAGACAGGAGACTATTAATTTTGTACCTTCAAGTACAGGCACATACAGAATAAAAGTATATTCATATTCAGGTAGTGGAAATTATTTCTTTGATTTAAGTGCAGGTGGACGTAGTCTAATATTAAGACAAGATCAGTAAGTAGAAAAGTTAATATATTTCAAAATCAAAAGTCCTCTGATTTTTAAAAATCAGAGGACTTTTGATTGAAAATGAACTTCAATTCGTAATATGAAAAATTAAATTCATCTATGCTATACTAAAGCTAAAATAGGATCAAGGAGTGATTGAATCTCTTCGCTACAAGAA
>NZ_FQXO01000132.1 GCF_900129995.1 Caloranaerobacter azorensis DSM 13643
CCTGCCAATAACGTCCCTATAGAAACCGTTTTCCTAGCGCCTAAAGTATCTGCTAATATTCCTGAAGGTATCTGCATAATCATATAAGCATAAAAATACATTGAACCTAAATTCCCAAATTCGACATCTGTAATATTAAACGCTTTAATCAAATCTTGTCTAACCACTCCCGCTGCAACTCTATGGAAAAATACTATTACGTATGCTAATGCAAGTATTCCCCATATATACCAGCGATAAGTATACAATCTGTTTCTCTCTGTATTCATATTTAAAACTCCTTTCGCTTTATTTTAGCCAACTGCTAACAGCTATCAGCTCATAGCCTTTAATTTTAGCTAAAAGCCGATAACTGCTAGTCAATAGCCTTAATTATCAATTTTACATTTTCAATTTTGAATTATCTATACTTCTCTCATACTTAATGCTATTCTTCCTTTCTTTATATCTACTTCTATTACTTTAACCTTAACAATATCTCCTACTGAAACTATTTCCATAGGGTGCTTAACAAATTTGTTGCTTAATTGAGATATGTGTACTAAACCATCTTGTTTTACTCCAATATCAACAAATGCACCAAAATCTACTACGTTTCTTACTGTTCCGGTTAATACCATATCTGGTTTTAAATCTTCGATTTTTAATACATCGGTTCTAAACACTGGCTTTGGCATCTCATCTCTTGGATCTCTACCAGGCTTCTTTAATTCATTTATAATATCCTTTAAAGTTGGTAAGCCCACACCTAGCTCTTGAGCTAAACTTTCTATATTAATATCAATTAAACTTTTGTCTATATCTCTTAAGTTCCCATTCTTTATATCTTCCTCTGAAAAACCCAACCTTTTAATAAGCCTAATCGCAACATCATACGACTCCGGATGAACGGAAGTATTGTCTAACGGATTAGTTCCATCGGATATTCTCAAGAAACCAGCACACTGCACAAAAACTTTATCTCCAAGTCTAGGGACTTTCTTAAGCTGCTCTCTATTTTTAAATTTCCCATTTTCTTCTCTGTATTTGACTATATTTTTAGCAACACTAGACGATATTCCAGCAATATATCGAAGTAGTGATGCTGAAGCAGTATTTAAATCTACTCCTACACTATTAACACAATCTTCTACAACGCCTTTTAAGGCTTCATCTAATTTTTTCTGATTTATATCATGCTGATACTGCCCTACTCCCACATGTTTAGGATCTATTTTTACGAGTTCAGCTAGCGGATCTTGTAATCTTCTGGCTATAGATATTGCCCCTCTTAATGATACATTAATATCAGGATATTCTTCATTTGCAACTTCTGATGCTGAATAAACGGATGCTCCTGCTTCACTTACTATTGTATAACATACATCTTTATCTATTTCATTTAACATTTCAGCTATGATAAGCTCTGACTCTCTTGATGCAGTTCCATTTCCTATTGCAATTATATCTACATCATATTTGTCTATAATTTCTTTAAGCTCATTTTTAGTCTCTTCGACTTTATTTTGCGGTTCAGTAGGATATACAGTAGTTGTATGTAATAATTTACCTGTTTCATCAACTACAGCTATCTTACATCCTGTCCTAAATGCTGGATCAAATCCCATAACTACTTTTCCCTTAACTGGTGCCACAAGAAGTAAATTTTTAAGATTTCTAGCAAATATTTTTATTGCTTGTTCTTCCGCTCTTTCAGTTAAATTATTTCTAATTTCTCTCTCTATAGATGGGGCAATGAGTCTCTTATAGCCATCTTCTACCGCTTCTTTAAGATATTCTGTAGTAGCGGCTTTATCATTAGTAATAACATTATCTAAAAGATAAGTTATAATCTCATCATATGGTACATCTATCCCTACTCTTAAATACTTCTCCTTCTCTCCTCTATTAATAGCTAATATTCTATGATTAGGAATTTTTTTGACAGGCTCTTTGTAGTCGTAGTACATCTCGTATACAGACTCTGCTTTACTATCTACTGCTTTCGATATCAATATCCCTTTATTAAAGGTAATATTTCTTATAAATCTTCTGAATTCTGCATTGTCAGAAATAATCTCGGCTATTATATCTTTAGCTCCATTATAAGCATCTTCAATGCTGGTTACACCTTTTTCTTCGTTTATAAATTGTTTAGCCAATTCTTCTAAACTTATATCTTCTATTTTTTGAGATAATATTATGTCTGCTAAAGGCTCAAGTCCTTTTTCTTTTGCAATTGTAGCCCTTGTTCTGCGTTTAGGTCTGAAAGGTCTATATAAATCCTCTACTCTTTGAAGTACATCTGCCTCAATGATTTTCCTTTTTAATTCGTCAGTCAATTTACCCTGCTCACTAATAAGCCTTATAACTTCTTCTTTCCTGCTTTCTAAATTTCTTAAATAAGAAAGCCTTTGACTAAACTCTCTTAAAACAACATCACTTAATTCTCCAGTCTGCTCCTTCCTATATCTAGCTATAAAAGGAATAGTATTCCCTTCATCGATAAGCCTAATAGTATTTTCTACCTGATACCGCTTCAATCCAAATTCTTGTACAAGTTTCTTAATAATGTCCATAACCCTTCTCTCCTTCATGAAATGTCCCACTCAATTATACAATTTTATGCACAACTAAACAAGATATATAGCTCTGCAAATCGAGTAGGAGGTAGATGATTAATTCATCTACCGACCTCTCACACCACCGTACGTACCGTTCGGTATACGGCGGTTCATTAGGTTAAGTTC
>NZ_FQXO01000118.1 GCF_900129995.1 Caloranaerobacter azorensis DSM 13643
AGTTTTTTCTAAATTCGTCCGCATGAGCGTCATTTTCATAAAATATTTTACTTTGTCAATAAGCTCACCCTTGATATATAATCAAGGGTTAATATTTATATATTACATTTACTTTTGCTCTTACTTCAAGCTCTCCTTGGGAAATTGGAGTATTAACTGCATCTTCTTTTAAATAAGTAAATGCATCTCTATATCCTCCAATTATAGAATAGTTTATATCTGACATTTCAACAACTTTATATGGCATTCCCAATTTAACTCCAAAAGTATCAGCAATCGCAGTACCTTTTTTTCTAGCCTTCTCCATAGCCATTTTTAAAGCATCTAGATAGTATTTTTCTTTATCTTCTACGCTGAAATTAATATTAGTTATTAGATTTGCACCAGCTTCAGAAGCTCTATCGATTATTTTACCAACATTGTCTATGTCTCTTATGGTAATTTGCACAACATTTCTAACCATGTATCCAGTTATAACACTTTTTCCTTTTTCTCTATCATATTCTTTTTTAGATGTAATGCTGTATTCTATAGTCTTTATATCATCATCTTTTATTTTGAAACTCTTGATTTCATTCATTATATTCACCATTTTATTTTTGTTCTCTATTTGTGCATCTTTACTGTTTTTACTAACAGTTTCAACTCCTATATTGATATAAGCTATGTCCGGTTTTACCTTAATTACTCCTTCTCCACTTACTGTAATTGTGTTTGTCAAATCTTCTTTCCCATCAGCTAATACATTGTCTGTAATTTGAGAAGTTGAACCTAAAACATAACCTCCAATCAAAACTAAAGCCAATAATGCACTTAATATAAAAGTTTTGTTTTTCACATTAATCCCTCCATTTTATTTTTTTAATATATTTTAATTGCCATCAGCTAACAGCTAACAATTAATGTTTTTTCTTATATAAAAAGTAAGCTATCATAAATAAGATAAATATTAAAATAATTATAGGCGATATGGTTATTAAAAATACAATCGTTTTTTCAAATAAATTAATTATATTATTTATTGTGGTGATGAAACCTTCTTTAGATTTTTCAAATATATTCTTATCCACATTTTTTATTCTCTTGTTTAAAGTTTCAACTTCGTTTAATCTCACATTAATAGTAGCTAAAGATACTAAATTATCCCATTTCTTCAGTGTACTTGTATTTTGATCTATTTCAGTCCTTACTCTTCTTAATTCATTTTCAATCATAAGTATATCTTCTACTTTTTCGGCTTTCCTTAAAATCTCTCTTAACCTCTCTTCTTGTATTTTTAAGTTTTTAACTCTATTTTCAATATCATAATATTGCTGTGTTACATCTCTTCCTGTTAAACTCTTTCTCTTTATAATCCCTAAACCGTCAATATACTTAATGGCATCTTCAAATTTATCGGATGGTATTCTAATTCTTAAATAACCTCTTTTTAGCGGCTCTTTTCGCTCTTTAAAATCGCTATTTTGATGCTCTACCTCTGAATCTTCTATGAAACCACCTAATGATTTTACATAATCTATTATCTCATTAAAAACTTTATCATAATCTTCTATATCTAATTCTATATAAGCCTCATTAATTATTTTTCTCTTTTCCAATTTATCCTGTTTTACATTTCCTTTATCCGTATTCATTCCATTAGAATCATTATAACTAGAAACTTTCGCTCTATCTAATTTAGGTTGACTTATTCTAGATCTTTTGGGCATTTGAGCATCTATAGCCGCCTCTTTTGTATAATACATCGAACTTTCTTCTATTTTAGAATTATTTGACGTAAAAATCGATATAGATATTATTACTACTAAAAATGTAGCAGCTATCATAGATAATATTTTAAACCTATTTTTGTAACTTCTTGGCTTTTCAACCTCTTTAAGTCTCGTCTTAAGTTTTTCATTAAAATCTTCAGGAAGCTCTATTTCTTCACAGTCTTTAGCATAATTAACAATGCTATTTATATTTTCGAATAATATCCTGCATTTATTACATTTTTTCAAATGCAATTCTAATTCATCTTTTTCTGCTTCATCTAACATATCATCTATATAGAAAGATATTTTTTCTTCAAAACTCTTACAATCCATCTTCTCCCTCCTTTCATTCTTTTTGACTTAATTTTATGTCTTTATGTTCCATTTCTTTTAATATAATTTCTCTTAAAGCAATTCTCCCTCTGCTTATCCTCGACTTAACAGTACCAAGTGAACAACCTAATATTTCTGAAATTTCATTATAACTAAATCCCTGTATGTCTCTCAATATTATAACCGTTCTATGTATATCGTCTAGTTTATCTATCGATTTTTTTACTAATTCTTTAGTCAGTTTCCTTTCTAACTCTATTTCAGGAGTATTCTCATAATCTGCAATTTCTATATTTATATCTCCTCTTTCGCTTTTGATAGCTTCATTAAGTGAATAGACCACTTTTTTACTTCTCATAAAATCAATCGAAGTATTAACTACAATTCTGTAAACCCATGTTGAAAAGCTAGATTTAAATTTAAATTCTCTTATAGATTTATAAATTTTGATAAATGCTTCTTGCACAACGTCCATAGCATCTTCAGAATTTTTTAACAGTCTGTAAGCTATATTGTATGCTCTTTTTTCATAGTCTTTAATCAGCTCTTCAAAGGCATCAACATCACCTTCTGAACTTTTTTTAATTAAAATATGTTCGGATTTTTCACAGACTCACCCCTTTCTGCTACTCTTACATAAAATAGACGAAAAATATAAAAAAAAGTTCCTAATAAATTAAAATTTAAAGAGCTTCTCATATAAAAGAAGCTCTCTAATATATTAATCCAATATATTAAATACCTTCTTATTTAAAATAATTTTTGTTCTATAATCATTCGTTATTAAATTGAATGATTTTTTAATTTTATCAAAAGGTATATATTTGATGTTTTCTACAGATATGACAGGTATCCTTTCAAAATTAATAAAAATATTACTTAAATTATCTATATTATCTTTATCTAATATGTTAAGCGGTACATATAATTCATTATCATATAAAGTACTCTCATAGACAAAGCCATTACATATTATCGCTGGTGTCTTAATTATTGTTAATTGTCTTCTAAATGTCGAAACATCTAACAGAAGTTTTGTATTCTCTTTTAAATAATTTAAATCAACATAAGGTATCCCCTGATAAAGTTTATATGGAATTATATCTCCATTTTTCAAACAATACTTTATTTTATCTTGTTCATATTGAATACCAATATCTAGATACTGGCTGATAGCTAACAAACTTATTTTTGGATTTGTAGTTATATCCAAGATTTGATTGGTTAGATATCTATTGTTGAGAAATACCGCATTCATGCTTAATTCAATTAATTCTAAATCTCTATTTATATCTAACTGTCCTCCTAAAAGCCTTTGTATATCTAATAAAGCTATATAGTATTTGTTATCTATATATATTGTATTGATGAATTTTCCCATTACACAAGCATATTTTTCATTGTATGCAATTGGTATATCGATATTTAGCCATTTTGCTAACTTATTTAAGTTTATATAATATGCTCCATCTATAATTTTTACATCATTAGTTATATATTTTTTATTTATAAAAAAAGCTAGATTACTTGAAAAAACTATCCTTTTATCTCTATTTAATTTTGTAATTTGTTCTAATCTTTTCTCTGATATTTCATTATACATATTCAATTCTTTTAATTTCTGTCTGATTAATTCTTTTATATTGCAAGCTTTATTATAATAATCTGGATAGATGATTAAAATCGGTTCTTCTCCATCTATATCACTAACTACTTCTATTAAATCATATTTTATATGAACAGGCGTACCTTTAGGCACTATATCAAATATTTCTTGAATGTCTCTTTCGTACATCCTAATACATCCGCCAGACGCAAAAGTACCTATCGAACTAGGAGCGCTGTTCCCATGTATACCATAATGAGCCTTAAACCCCATCCATCTGCTTCCTAATGGATTTTGGGGACTCCCTCCGGGTATATTCTTTCTAGCATAATAAGGATTTATAACTTTATTTATTATTTTAAATTCACCAATAGGGGTTTGAGTTTTTGATTTTCCTACAGCAACTGGATACTCTTTGATAATTATATCATTTTTATATAGAATTAATTTTTTAGAAGGTATGTTAATAACTATTTTATACTGACTTTCAATATTATCAGCATAAACGTTAATATTCAATATAAATAGCAGTATTGCTAATATTATAAATATCATCTTTTTCTGCAATACCTCTCCCTCCTTAATCTAAACCTCAATTTAATAATATTGATATTGTAAAATATTTATGCAATCGAGTAGGAGGTAGATGATTAATTCATCTACCGACCTCTCACACCACCGTACGTACCGTTCGGTATACGGCGGTTCATTAGGTTAAGTTCAAACTTGAACTCTGGCTTTCGCTATTGATGATGCCGAAGGTATACTACACGCTTCCTTCCTATCTTGGACTTCCAGTCCTACTTCAGTCGGAGAGCCTTCATATGAAGTTTTCTGTGGTCTTTGCATACCTCTCGAATCTTTCAATGCTACTTACCTCCCTAATGTTCGGTCCTTCCCTATCTATCCTAGGTTTTGATAGGTACTATGACCTCTGCTGACTTCTCAAGGTTCAGCTATACATCACTGCATAGGTTG
>NZ_FQXO01000117.1 GCF_900129995.1 Caloranaerobacter azorensis DSM 13643
ATGGTAAAGTACCAATACCACTAACTGAGCTGAATAGATACGAAACAATGCCAGCAAAATGGGCTAAACTAATTGAATTAGCACAACTACATGCCATAGAAAATCAAAAGCATAGAAGCAATATTTTAAAAGAAGCTGCTTAATTTTAAAATGCACCTTGACAAATTAACAGTTAAAATTTAAAGTTAAATTACACCCTACGGGATATTTATGCCCTTTTTTGGGTAAAATCTTTAAAATATCATCTTAAAGTATATCCAATCTTTTCTCTAACTTTTCATATTTCTTTTTACACTATCACTATTTATTATTATATTTTTTGCTATATTTATTCTTTTATTAATTCAACCATGTCTCCATTTTTAACTCCTGCTGCATTTCCCTCATCAACATCAACATGCATTTCAAGAGCATAGTTAGGGCTTACTCTAACCAATACGTTCTCAAATATTAGTCCTCTTTGTCCTCTTACTCTTACTTTTACTATATCTTTATCTTTAACTCCAAATTCTTTAGCATCATCTGTATGCATATGTATATGTCTTGCTGCAGCGATTACACCCTCTTTTAACTCTACTTCTCCTTTAGGGCCAACTAATTTTACTCCCGGACTTCCTGCTAAATCTCCTGAATTTCTAACTGGCGGAACTACACCTAACTTAAATCCATCAGTAAGTGAAATTTCAACTTGAGTAGAGCCTCTCGCAGGCCCTAATACCCTAACTCCTTTTAAAGTACCTTTTGGCCCCACAACATCTATTTTTTCCTCTGCTGCAAATTGTCCAGGTTGTGATAAATCCTTCATTTTAGTTAACTCGTATCCTTCTCCAAATAACTTCTCAATATGCTCCTTACTCAAATGAACATGTCTGTTTGATAAAGCTATAGGTAATTCCTTTCTCATAATAATCCTCCTTCTTAACAATAAATCTATTTTTTATAAACAAAACTATAGTTTTATTTCCTCGGAAATGAAATATACCATTAAAATTATAAATCTTTTATTAGTAAAAATCAAATAATATCGTTTTATATTCTCTGTATTATAGATTTAAGTATATCAAAAAAATTTGGAAAAGAAATTTTTATACTCTCTATTTCTTGCAAATTTGAATCTCCATCTGCACTTAAAGCTGCAATAATTAATGACATGGCTATTCTATGATCGTTATATGTTTTAAGATTTGATGGCCTTAATTTAGAAGGCCCATTTATTATCATTCCGTCGTCCAATTCTTCAATATCGGCTCCCATTTTTTTAAGTTCATTAACTATCGCTTTGATTCTATTACTTTCTTTAACTTTCAATTCTTCTGCATTTTTAATGACTGTAGTGCCTCTTGCTTGAGTAGCAGCTACTGCGATAATAGGAATTTCGTCAATTAATCTAGGTATCATATTCCCCTTTATATCTATACCTTTCAGTTCAGAATATTCGACCAAAATGTCTCCTACTGGTTCATTATTTAAATTTCTCTCATTTAATATTTTTATTCTTCCTCCCATTCTAATTAAGACATCTAATATACCAGTTCTCGTCTCATTTAGTCCTACATCTCTTATCAATAATTTAGAACCTTTTAGTATTAAGGTTCCAACTATTAAAAAAGCTGCTGATGAGATATCTCCGGGGATATAAATTTCTTTCCCTATAAGTTTGTTCCCTGGTTTTAAATATACTTCGTTATCTTTTGTTACTATATTAGCTCCAAAATATTTAAGCATTCTCTCCGTATGATCTCTAGACATACTCGGCTGCAAAATTTTTGTGTCGCTATCGGCATATAATCCCGCTAATAAAATACAAGATTTAACCTGGGCACTAGGTATCGGCTGTCTATACTCAACTCCAATAAGTTTTTTCGTTGGCTTAATTCTTAAAGGAGGAAATTTATTAAGTAATCCAGAAATGTTTGCTCCCATCATCTTTAAAGGATTTATTATTCTATCCATAGGCCTTTTTTGTATCGATTCATCGCCTGTAATAGTCGATGAAAAATTTTGGCCTGCTAAAATACCACTAATTAATCTTATCGTAGTCCCAGAATTTCCTACATATAAAATATCTTTTGATTCTTTAAGACCGTATAAGCCTACACCTTCTACAATAACATCTTCATCAGAAATAAATATATTTACTCCTAATTTTCTGAAACAGTCAACTGTTGAAAGGCAATCTTCTCCCATTAAAAAATTATGTATTATCGTTTTACCCTCTGCAATAGAACCTATCATAATAGCCCTATGCGATATAGACTTGTCTCCGGGAACTCTTACTTCGCCTTTAATTGATAAATTGCCACCTCTTATAATCATATTACTACTCCATCCTTTAAACTTTTTTCAATCAGTTTTTCATCAACATTATTATATATGTTAACTCTTCCCTTTCCAATAGGAAGTACTAAAACAATCTTTCCTTTTTCATTTTTTTTATCATGTTTTATAGCATTCATAATCTGTTTTTGTTCAAAAGCTGAAAATTTTACTGGACTAACTAATCTGCTTAAACTATCAATTATCTTTATATAATATTTTCTATCTATTAACCCCATTTCTGTACTTATTAAACTTTCTAACATCATACCCAATACTACTGCTTCGCCATGTTTGAAAGTATTAAAATCATCTAACGTTTCTATACCATGTCCAATCGTATGTCCAAAGTTTAAGACTTTTCTTATATTACTTTCTTTTTCGTCTTTTTGAACTATAATCTTTTTTATATTTAAAGACTTCTTTACTATGTTCATAATATAGTTATTCTCTAATTTTAAGATACTATTCAAATTATCGTTTAACCATAAAAAAAAGTCATAATCCATTATCAAACCATATTTGAAAACTTCGCCTAAA
This sequence comes from Caloranaerobacter azorensis DSM 13643, assembly GCF_900129995.1. Classification (GTDB taxonomy): domain Bacteria; phylum Bacillota; class Clostridia; order Tissierellales; family Thermohalobacteraceae; genus Caloranaerobacter; species Caloranaerobacter azorensis. The sequence goes on from NZ_FQXO01000117.1 coordinate 2,857, forward strand.
CCATTAATAATCTCTCTTTCATCTAATGTCTTAAGCGTTTCTGTATCTATTATTACTCCTTTAGGTTGATAGAACGAACCTATAATATTTTTGTAATTCTTAAAATTAACCCCTACTTTCCCTCCAATACTACTGTCTACTTGCGATAAAAGAGTTGTTGGTACCTGAACAAAATTAATCCCTCTCATAAAGGTTGCTGCTACAAAACCTGTTAAATCTCCTACAACTCCTCCTCCAAGGCTGATTAGAGTCGTTTTCCTGTTACATCCTGCCTCAAGCATTTTTTCATATACTTTTTTAGCAGTGTCTATACTTTTACTCTGTTCTCCAGGTTCTAAAATACAATATCCTGTGACTTTCGTATTAAGTTTCGATAACAAAATATCTAAATAATGCTTTGCTACATTACGATCTGAAATTATGAAAATATTATCATCTATTCCACATTCTAATAAAATATCATCTATATTTCTTAAAAGTCCTTTGTCAATATATATATTATATCCTCTATCCTTTAAATCTACACTTAATACATCCATAGCATCACCTACTATTTACATAATCAATATATCTGTTATAGTTATCTTTTAATTCTTCTATACTGTCTCCTCCAAATTTAATCATAATCTCATCTGCTAATATCCAAGCTAAAATATTTTCAGCCACAATGCTTGCAGATGGTACTGCACAAACGTCTGCCCTTTCTTTTTGGGCTTCAAATTTTTCTTTCGTCTTCATATCTATACTTTTAAGTGGTTTTTTTAATGTCGGTATTGGCTTCATTGCAGCTCTTACAATAATTGGACTTCCATTGGAAATTCCTCCCTCTATTCCGCCAGCATTGTTAGAATATCTTTTATATCCATCATCATAATAAATCTCATCATGCACCTGTGAACCTAACAATTCTGCAGCTCTAAAACCAATGCCTATCTCTACACCCTTTATTCCTTGAAGGCTCATCATCCCTTGAGCTATCTTGCCGTCTAATTTCCTATCCCAATTAACATGACTACCTAACCCTATAGGAATATTCGTCGCAATAAGTTCAAATAATCCTCCTAAAGTATCACCTATTTTTTTAGCTTTATCTATTTCATTAATCATTTTTTTCTCTGACTGACTGTCTACTACTCTTAAAGGCGACTTATCCGCACTTTTGATTTTATCTATTGAAACGTTATCTGACTCAATCTTAATTTTCCCGATTTGAATAACATGACTATATATTTCGATATTAAATTCCTTTAAAAACTGTTTTGCTATATTACCTATAGCTACTCTAATCGCAGTTTCTCTAGCACTTGCCCTTTCTAAAACGTTTCTTATATCTAAATGATTATATTTAATAGCACCTGCCAAATCGGCATGCCCCGGCCTAGGCCTAGTAACGATTCTATCTTCATCTAATTTATTTTTTTCTATACCCATTATATCTTTCCAGTTCTCCCAGTCCCTATTTTTTATAAATAATGCTATGGGACTTCCTATTGTTTTGCCATTCCTTATACCTGAAAGTATTTCAACCTCATCTTTTTCAATTTTCATTCTGCCTCCTCTGCCATAACCCATTTGTCTTCTTTTAAGTTCATTATTTATGGAATTTATATCTATCTTTAAATTGGCTGGAAATCCTTCGATTATACCGATTAACCCCTTCCCATGGGACTCTCCTGCTGTAAGATATCTAATCATCTAAATACTCCTTCCTAATTCTCATATCACAAAAAATAGACCCATAGGGCCTATTTTAGTTTACTTTGAACAGACTTAACCTTTCTCTCCATACTAGTTTCTTTATCTCTTCTATCGTCAATCTTAATCTGTGTCGAAACTCTCTTTGCTCCTTCATTAAAAGGTACTTCATGCATTCTTCTAATTACATCTAGTATTTTGTCTAAATCTCCCTCTATTATCGTCCCCATAGGAGTTAGCATATATTTTAAATCTTTTTCTTCTTTTAATACAGTATGACATTTAGCAACATAACTACTTAAACTTGTATCCCCTGTACCCAAAGGCACTATAGTAACTTCTACTATAGCCACTTAAACTCCCCGTTGACTTATATCTATAAAAACCTTATAGAAAGCAACGCATACCTATAAATCTTTATAGATTTATAGATCTTATCCGATACTTCTATTATGCAGATTTTATGATTCT
>NZ_FQXO01000116.1 GCF_900129995.1 Caloranaerobacter azorensis DSM 13643
AAAAATAAAGAAAAATATAATCCTAAAAAAGCATTAGGAGAAGTACGTTTAAAACAGATTCAAGAACTTTTAGCAGCTTAATACTTTATAAATGTAGGATAAATATTATTTATATTAATCTAAAAAACAAAGTTTTAGGTGAGGAAAGCCTAATTCCTCCATAAGGGCATAGACCCAGTATACAAGTAATAGAACTCACCTATCCTTAAAAGATAGAACGAAGGAATGTTAGGACGCATAATAGATAATGTGATCCAGAGGGACATAAGAGGGTAAATCAGAGGATAAAAAAGGTGAGATACCTCTCTAAAACTTTCATATAATTAATGGTAAAATAAGTAAATTATATTGCTTGTTTTAGTAAGTATACTTATTGCATTCAATAAAATTACAAATATTCAAATAAAAAACAATAGAATCTATTTAAATAGTAGTTTTAATCTCTGTTATAGGAACAAATATAATAGCGATTCTAAGAAATATTAAGAAAGACAGAGATAATTAATAAAATATAGGAAGAGGGGGAATCAATTTGAAAAGGATATGGAAGTATATAAACAAGTATAAATGGTATTATTTAATAGCTATACTTTCGATGATGATAGCTATGGCACTTGATATGTTTAATCCACGATTAACTAAAATTATAATTGATGATGTTATAGTTGGGGGTACAACTGAAATTTTATGGAAATTACTTTTAGCTCTTATTGGGATAACCTTGTCAAGAGCTATTTTGGGATATATTAAAGAATATTTATTTGATATTGCTAGTAGTAAAATAGTTAAAGAAATTAGAAAAGATTTATTTGATCATATACAGACTTTATCATTTTCATATTTTGATGGTATGAATACTGGTGAGATTTTATCGAGGCTCTCTGAAGATGTAGATAATGTGTGGCATGCTTTGGGATTTGGTAGCATGTTATTCATTGAACAGATGATTTATTTTATAGTTGCTACAATAATGTTATTTACATTAAATTGGAAAATAGCCTTGTTAAGTCTTGCTACAATGCCGTTAATAGCATATCTTGCAGTAATATTAGAAAAACAGATAGGTGAAGTATATGAAAAGATAAGCGATCAAGGTGCATTACTCAATACAACAGCTCAAGAAAATGTAGCAGGAGTAAGATTAGTTAAGGCATTTGCTAGAGAAAGATATGAGATTGAAAAATTTCTAAATCAAAATAAAGAAAATTACAGATTAAATGTAAAACAGGCTGATATCTGGGCTAAATATCATCCTATTATAGAATTTTTATCAAATGCGATAAGTATTTTAATAATAACAGTTGGAGGGCTTTTAGTAATCAAAGAAGATATTTCAATAGGAACATTAGTAGCGGCTAATTTCTATACATCTATGCTTATTTGGCCTATGAGAATGTTGGGATGGCTTACTAATATACTTGGACAGTGTAATGCTTCTTTGAAAAAGATTGATAAAATATTTAATGAAAAACCTACTATCAAAAATGCAGAAAACCCAATAACACCAAAATTTGTTAAAGGACATATTAAATTTGAAAACGTATCTTTAGAATATGATGGAGTAAAGGTTTTAAAGAATATAAATATTGATGCAAAGCCGGGCAGTACAATTGCAATAATGGGGACTACTGGTTCGGGAAAGAGTTCATTAGTTAATTTAATACCGAGATTTTACGATTGTACTGGAGGAAGAATACTGTTGGATGGTATAGATATTAAAGATATCGATCTTAATTTTTTGAGAAATCAAATATCTGTAGTAATGCAGGATGTATTTTTATTTTCAGATACTATTGAAGAAAATATAAAATTCGGAGTGAAAGATACGGAAAATGTAGATATAGTGAGAGTAGCAAAGGATGCACAGGTGTATGATTTTGTCATGGAAATGAAAGATGGATTTAATACGATAATAGGTGAACGTGGTGTTGGTTTATCTGGAGGACAAAAGCAGAGGATTTCTATAGCAAGAGCATTAGCTAAAGAATCGAAAATTTTAATATTAGACGATGCAACTTCGGCTTTAGATATGGAAACGGAGTATAAGATTGAAAGAGCCATAGAGAATAGGAATGAAATAACTAAATTTATAATTGCCCATAGAATTTCAGCAGTAAAAAATGCCGATGAAATAATTATACTTGAAAATGGTGAAATCGTTGAAAGAGGTACACACGATGAACTCCTAAAGAAGAAAGGAAAATATTATGACACATACTTTGAGCAGACAAAGGGCCTTTATACAGAGAATAAGGAGGTGGTATAATGGCTAAAAATACAGTAAGACAAGATGAAAAGCTCAATGAAATTGTAAAGAGAGATATTATCAAGAGGTTGTATTCATATTTAAAGCCATATAAATTTGAAGTTTTTCAAGTACTTGTTTTAATGGGAGTTGTTATTGGGGTTAATCTTCTCAATCCGTATTTTTTTAGATTAGGCATAGATGAATATATAGCCAATAAAGATATAAAAGGACTCTTTTTGCTAGGAGGATTAGTAATTTTAATCAATATAGTTTCTATGATTTGTTCTAGATGGAGAATTAAGAAGATGGCGAGAATAACTAATAATATATTAGTTACTATAAGGCATCAGCTGTATGAACATATACAGAAACTATCATTTGAATTCTTTGATAATCGTCCAAATGGGAAAATTATTGCTAGAATTATTGGAGATGTAAACTCTTTAAACAATCTATTTACGAGTAGTGTTACAAATTTAATTCCAGATTTAGTTACTTTGATAGCTGTTGTAGTGATAATGATTTCTATGAATCTAAAATTAGCTTTAGTATCTTTGGTAACATTGCCATTTTTATTAGTGTTTATGTTTTTAGTCGAGGTTACATGTAGAAAGAGATGGCAGTTATTTAGGAAGAAAAACTCAAATATGAAAGGATATATTTATGAAAATTTTTCTGGGATTAGGGTTGTGCAGAGTTTTGCTGCCCAAGATAAGACTAGCAGAGGATTTAGTGAGATATTAGCAGAACTTAATGCAGCATTTATAAAGGCGGCAAAAGCAAGTGATTTATTCTGGCCATTAGTTGAGATTTCATGGGGAGTAGGTTCAGTAATAGTGTTTTGGTATGGAGTAAAATTATTAAATACTGGAGAGATTAGTGTAGGGCTTTTGGTTGCATTTATAAGCTATATATCAATGTTCTGGCGGCCGATAATGAATTTAAGTAATTTTTATAACAATTTAATTACAAATATGGCGGCAGCAGAGAGAATATTTGAAATAATGGATATAAAGCCTGATATAGAAGATAAAAAATGTGCTAAAACTATGCCGAAAATAAAAGGAAATGTTGTGTTTAGGCATGTTAATTTCAGCTATGATGATAATGAAATTGTTTTGAAAGATATAAATTTTAGTGTTAAAGCTGGAGAGACAATAGCATTAGTAGGGCCAACCGGAGCTGGTAAGACAACAATAGTAAATTTAATAGCGAGATTTTATGATGTAGATAGTGGAGAGGTTTTAATAGATGGATATAATGTTTCAGATGTCAGATTAGAAACTTTGAGAAGTCAAATGGGGATTATGCTTCAAGATACATTTTTATTTTCTGGTACGATAAAGGAAAATATAAGGTATGGTAAACTTGATGCAACCGATGAAGAAATAATTAAAGCAGCTAAAGCGGCTTATGCTCATGATTTCATTATGAAATTGCCAAATGGGTATGATACAGATATTAATGAAAGAGGAACAAGATTATCTGTAGGGCAGAGACAATTAATAGCGTTTGCAAGAGCTTTACTTGCAGATCCAAGAATTTTAATTTTGGATGAAGCTACATCTAGTATTGATACGCATACAGAGAGACTAGTTCAAAAAGGAATAGAGAGACTCTTAAAAGGTAGAACATCTTTTGTCATAGCACATCGTCTTTCAACAATTCAGAATGCGGATCGTATATTTGTTATTGATGATGGAAGGATAAAAGAAATGGGTAATCATGATGAGCTTATGAGAATGAAGGGTATTTATTATAATCTGTTTATGTCGCAGTTTAAGTTTTTAGATAATAAGAAGGCAGTATGATATATAAGATTGCCCTCTTAAGAATTTTCTTAAGAGGGCAATTTATATCTGAATTTGATTACTTTTCTATTTTTAATATATATTCTTGAATTTTAGAAGTTATATCGGTATTTATTTTTATCATATTTTTTTCAAATTCTCTGTTTATATTTGCTTGATTTGTACAGATTGTAGTAACTTGAATAAATAATCCATTTGCAGTAATAGAATTGCTAAAAGTAGGAGAAAGTTTTACATTTAATTCTTTATAATCTATGGGAATAGAATCAATTCGATTAACGGATAAATAATATTTTTGTTTTATATTAGGTTCATAGCTAATAATAATTTTTGTTGCAATATTTTTTTCTTGATTTAGTATATAAATTGATTTTTGTTTTAGAAAAGCTGTATTATCATTAAGAGCATTAAAAGTAGTATTAACCCAATATTTATTCAATTTATCATTTCCAGGGTAAACTGTTATTGTTGGTTTTTCGATATATGATAGAGGATATTCTTTTTTTAGTTCTTCTATAATATAATTTGATATAGAATCGAATTCATTATAAACTAATGTTTTTCGATTATTAAAAAAGTATATTCCAACAATGATTATTACAACTATTGTTATTATTAGAATTTTTGTTTTTTTATTCATTTATGTTAGACCTCCTTAAAATTATTTATGTTTATCTTATATAATAATACATGTATTATAGAAGGCATGTCGAAACATGACATAGTAAATATTAAAATTTTGTAATAAAGCTATGTGGTAAGGAAATTCAATACATACAATTTATGACAAAATAAAACAGTTTATTAAATATAAAACTTGTTGAGAGAAATATATAATAATAAAATTAACTTCAATTCGTAATTTAAGATAATGATAAGAAGTGCCGATAAATAATATATGATGCAGATAAGTAGAAAAGACAAAGAAAAAATAATAGAATCAATTAAAAAAGGAAGAATTGATGCAGCTGATATAAGTTTTCCAAATTTAATAGACGATATAATAATGAAAATGAATAGAAAGGGGTTAATAAAGGATTTAACAAAAGCATTCAAAGATAAGCGAAAGAAAAATAAGCACATACCAATGGAAAATATATTAGCTTTATCAATTGCAGCAAAGATGAAGATAAAAACAAGTTTAACAGATATACCATATGCTATAACAGATGCAGAGTTATTATCGGAATTAGGATGGAATATATGGGATACAGAAAGAGATATAAAAAAAGGATTATTAGAAGAAGGAACAATAA
>NZ_FQXO01000112.1 GCF_900129995.1 Caloranaerobacter azorensis DSM 13643
ACCTCACGAGAAAAGCATTAAGAGATTAAAAGACAAAATAAGGAAAATCACAAATAGAAATATAGGAATAAGTATGGAAATAAGAATAGAAAGATTAAACTTTCTAATAATCGGTTGGGTAAACTATTTCAAAATAGCAGATATGAAAGCGAAACTAAAAGCGATAGACAAATGGACTAGGAGAAGATTAAGGGCATGCCTTTAGAAACAATGGAAGAAAATTAAGACCAAATTTAAGAATCTTAAAAGATTAGGAGTCCCAGAGTATAAGGCATGGCAATACGCTAATACCCGAAAGGGCTACTGGCGTATATCTAATAGTCCTATATTAAATAAGACATTAAATAACCAGTATTGGCTAAATCAAGGATTTAAAACATTCTCTATGCAGTATAAGAAATTGAACTTAACCTAATGAACCGCCGTATATCGAACGGTACGTACGGTGGTGTGAGAGGTCGGTAGATGAATTAATCATCTACCTCCTACTCGATTTTATTTGTCATTCAATTTTTATTATTTACTGTTTCCAGGTATGAGGATGTTTAAAATGGATATTTTACAAAATTCTTGTGTGATTTGATAAAAATAAACACATGTATATTTACTTGTTTAATATTATATGGTAAAATGGAACGAGAATGCAAATTAAACATTTATTAGGGAAGGAGGGTAGAGATTTATTTATAGATATATTATGTTAAAATGATTGTTAGGGGGAGTTAGGTATGAAAAAAATATTAAGTTTTATGTTGATCTTTATATTAGCATTGTCATTAGGAACAATTTCATTTGCGAAAAACAGTGCAAATAGGTTAGAAAATAGTAAATTTACAATAGTTGATATAAAAGAACCGGTAGGTAATCCAAATGCTAAATATATATTTATTGATGAAAATATGAAAAATCATACTTCTACTGGAATTTCAATAATGGGAGCGTCAAGAGAAGTGTATGATCATTCGTATTATATAGTTGGTAGTAAAACACTTAAAGATTATAATGTAGGGCCAATAAAAAATAGAATATTTTTAATAAGTGTAGCGAGAGGTCAGACTGTATTTCTTGAAGAAGAGAAAAGTGTTTCTGGTACTGTTACGTATAGTGGTACAGTAGAAGCTGAAATTAAACGTGTTATAAACCTTAATTTTACTTCTTCAATATCAGGAACATATACAAGAACTTGGAAAAAAGGTGTATCTTTTGAAGGTCCAGATTCTAGTTCTCCGTATAATTCTAGAGATTTTTATGGGGCAATAGATTATGATTTGTACAATGTTAAAGTAGATAGATATGATGTGTATAAAATTTATAATGGGAATATAGACACTGAAAAGACAGTTACATATTATAATAGCTCTAAATATATAAATAATGTAAAAAAACCTAAAGGGATACAATATTCATTAGATTATAATAGAGATTAGAAAGAGTAAAATGGTGATAGAATGGATAAAAAATTTGTCTTATCACTTACACTAATAATTATTCTGGGAGTTATTATATTAGGGCTTTTTGTGAAAATAAACCAATTAGAAAATATTCTTAATGAAACAAAATATATTGGCAGATATAGATTTTACAAAGCAAATGATGTTAATATGGTGATTTTAGACACTGCTACTGGTAGAATGTGGATTAAATATATCCATCCTACAGGTGGTAATGATGAGTGGACAGAAGAAAAAGAGCTATTACGTCTTATTGAGAAAGAAGAATGATAAATAATTGAAGATTAATAAGATAAATAGGAAATTCTCTAGAAGAAGCTAGAGAGATTGCATATGATAATATTGAAAAAATTAATTTTGAAAATATGTATTATAGAAAGGATATTGGGAAAATGGGGCAGTAAGCTTAACTTACTGCCCCAATTTCATTCTATGTTTACGGCCTCCATACTTCCCATACTTTTCCGGCTAATTCTGTAGACGGTTTAAGTGTTTTCTGTCCTTCAGTCCAACCAGAAGGCATCACTTCATTAGTCTTAAAGTGATGTTGATATGCTTTGATTTGTCTTATTAATTCATCAGGATTTCTACCAACAGGTGGGGTAAGTATTTCGGCTGCCTGAATGACTCCATCTGGATCTATTAGGAATCTTCCCCTAATATCGACTCCAGCTTCTTCATCGTATACTCCATATAACTTCCCTATGGAGCCTCCTTGATCGGAAAGCATTGGATAAGGAATTCCTCCATCAACCATTTTAGATAATTCGGTTTCATTCCAAACTTTATGAGAGAATACGCTATCGACACTTACTGCAAGTATTTCGACATTTAGTTTTTTAAATTCATTATAGCGAACTGCTATACTTGATAGCTCTGTAGGTCAAACAAAAGTGAAGTCTCCGGGATAGAAACACAATACAACCCATTTTCCCCTGTAGTCTTCTAATTTTACTTCTTTAATTTCACCATTAATAAAGGCTTTAGTTTTAAATGACGGCGCAATTTTTCCAACTAACATAAATATATCTCCTCCTATAAATTTTTTTAACATGTTATTTACTTGTATACCCAATTTGGCAATATTTTAAACATTGTAGAAAAAACGGGTTTTGCAATTCGGAGGAGGATAATTTTGCTTACAACATTCTACATTTCCCAGGAAATATGTCGTATTTTTGATGATTAACGTTATTATTTTTCTGTTATTTGAAAAGTGAAAAGCTGGAAGCATAACAGTCAACAAGCTTATTTGCCAATTAATTTTACATTTTCAATTTTACATTTCTAATCTAGTATCCATTCCCAATTGACACTGATAAGATATAAGTTTAAAATTAACTTGAAGGCAGAAAATTGAAATTATTTGTCAAAATAGTGGGTTAAAGAGGAGGAATATTTTTGCTTTTTATGCTTGATAATTACGACTCTTTTACATATAATCTATATCAATATTTAGCAGAATTAGGGGAAGAAATATTAGTTAAAAGAAATGATGAGGTTTCATTAGAAGAGATAGAAAAATTAAATCCAGAGATTATTGTTATATCTCCTGGGCCCTGTTCGCCTTCCGAAGCTGGTGTTTCAATAGATGTAGTAAAACATTTCAAGGGCAAAGTACCGATATTAGGTATTTGTTTAGGACATCAGACAATAGGACATGTATTCGGAGCGAAAATTATAAAAGCGATAAGGCCTGTTCATGGGAAAGTAGAACCAATAATCCATTATAATAAAGGGGTATTTAAAGGGCTTAATAACCCGCTAAAGGTTACTAGATATCATTCGCTTGTCATCGATAGGGCTACTCTTCCTGATGATTTAGAAATTACGGCTGAAACTAATGAGGGAGAGATAATGGGAATAAGACATAAAAAATATCTAATAGAAGGTGTGCAGTTTCATCCAGAGGCCATTTTAACAGAAAGTGGGCATGAATTGCTTAATAATTTCATAAAACAAGCAAGAGGAGAAAGTTAGGATGATACAAGAAATATTTACTAAATTTAATTCATTTGAATTATATACAATATTTAAAGACGATAGTTTTAGTTTTATTCTTGACAGTGGGATGGATCCAAATAGATTAGGTAGATACTCTTTTATCAGCTCTAATCCATTTAAAGTAATAAAAGTTTATAAGAATACTACAAATCCTTTTGATATACTCAAAGAAGAGTTGAATAAATACAAAATTAAAAATTCTACTCATCTACCTTTTATTGGAGGAGCAGTAGGATATCTTTCATACGATTTGTATAAGTTTATAGAAAAAATACCAGGCAGTGCAATAGATGATGTGAACATTCCACTATTATATTTAGGGCTCTATAATTGGGTAATTGTAGTAGATCATTTAGAAAATAGGACTTATATTGCAACGCCAGATATAGACAAAAAATTAGAAAATATTATTGTAAAAAAAGTTCTAGAGAGAATAAAAAATGCAGAGATAAACGGTATCGATTCGATATGCTATCAAAATAAAGAATATCCAGAAGTAATATTAAAGTCTAATTTTACAAAAAAGGAGTATTTACAAAGCATAGAGAGAATAAGAGACTATATAAGAGCTGGGGACGTATACCAAGTCAATCTTACACAGAGGTTTGAGGGGAAGGTAGCAAATACAGGATATGAAATATATAGAGATTTAAGAACGGTAAGTCCTGCGCCATTTGGTGCTTATCTTAAATTTGATGAAGTTGAAATCCTTTCAAATTCTCCCGAGAGATTTATTAAAGTAAAGAACGGAATTGTAGAAACTAGGCCAATTAAAGGGACAAGGCCTAGAGGTAATACGTATGAAGAAGATATGCGTTTGAGAGAGGAACTTATAAATAGTGAAAAGGACAAGGCAGAACTTTTAATGATAGTAGATTTAGAAAGAAACGATATAGGGAAAGTAGCTAAAGTAGGAAGTGTAAAAGTGCCTGAACTTTTTAAGCTGGAGAAGTATTCTAACGTATATCATTTGGTGTCTACTGTAATTGGAGAATTGGACGATGATAAAGATTTAGTAGATTTGTTAAAAGCAGTTTTTCCTGGAGGTTCTATTACAGGAGCTCCAAAAGTAAGAGCTATGGAGATAATAGATGAGTTAGAGCCAAATCAGAGAAATGTATATACAGGCTGTATAGGTTATTTGGGATTTGATGGTTCTGCAGATTTGAATATAGCAATAAGGACTATAGTCAAAAAAGGCGATCGTATATATTTTCAAGTAGGCGGAGGGATAACTTGGGATTCAAATCCTGATGAAGAATACGAAGAAACCCTCCATAAAGCCAAATCTATAATAAAAGCGATTAGGGGGAAATATGAGGAGAAAAGCGACTGAAAATAGCGAACTTTTTAAGTTTGGTATTGGTGTATTTGAAACAATAAAAATATATGAAGGGATTCCAATTTTATTAAAAGAGCATCTAGATAGAATGTATAATTCGGTTAAGGAATTGAATATAGAATTTAATATTCCCTATGAGGAATTAGAAAAAAAGGTATATGAATATGTAAAAAATTATGATTATAAGGCGTTAAGGATTACTGTGTTTGATGAGGGCTATAACTTTATGATAAGGGATATACCTTATAAGGATGAAGATTATAACAGAGGCTATAAGCTCAATATCGCCCCTATAAGAAGGGGAAAAAGTTTTATATATAGACATAAAACTGCAAATTATTTTGAAAATATTTATTTAAAGAGGTTGGCTTTAAGAGAAGGTTTTGATGAGTCTTTAATAGTAAATACTGATGAAAAAATACTTGAAGGTACGATGACAAATATTTTTTTTATAAGGGGCAATAAAGTTTTTACACCAGAGCTTTCTTTAAATATACTGTCAGGTATAATGAGAAAAGAGGTTATAAAAACGGCAAAGAATATAGGGATAGAGGTAAATGAGTGTATAATAGATATAGGAGATTTAAGTAAATTCGATTTCGCTTTTATAACTAATAGTTTGATGGATGTTTTAAGGGTGAGAGAAATTGGAGATATAACATATGACGAAGATAATGAAATCTTTTATAAATTGAGGGCTGCTTTGGAGGCTAATTAACAGTTACAAAATATTTATAAAAACTTATAAAAACCTTAAA
>NZ_FQXO01000111.1 GCF_900129995.1 Caloranaerobacter azorensis DSM 13643
CTTTTGTTAAATCCTTTATTAACCCCTTTCTATTCATTTTCATTATTATATCGTCTATTAAATTTGGAAAACTTATATCAGCTGCATCAATTCTTCCATTTTTAATTGATTCTATTATTTTTTCTTTGTCTTTTCTACTTATCTGCATCATATATTATTTATCGGCACTTTTTATCAATATCTTAAATTACGAATTGAAGTTTACTAATAATATTTTTCCCAAAACTACTGTATATATTTCATAAATTTGTCAATAATACAAATGTATAATCAGTAGGGGGGATACTATGAATGATATAGACATTATTTCTCAATTAAGTGATTTAAAAGAAATAGATTATAGAAATACATTAGCCATTGCAAGTATTATTGAAGTATTAGTAGATAAAGGTATTATCAACAGAAATGATATAGCTATAAAAGCTAAACAATTAGACTCTATGTCAGCTGAAGAAATAAAGATAATGAGGACTAAAAGATATTAGTCCTCATTACTTTCATACATATCGTTAAAACCATATATATCTTTGCTGAAATATCTATCACTTCTATCAGGCATTAAAGTTACAATGTTAATTTTTTTATAGCCTTTATATTTCTTTGCATATTTTATTGCAGCTACCAAATTAGCTCCTGAAGATGACCCAACTGTAAGTCCCGATTTTACTGCAATATCCTTAACCATATCATATGCTTCATCATCATTTACATAAATAGCTTCATCAACTAATGACATATCCATAGTTTCAGGCACAAAATCATTACCTATTCCCTCTATTCTATAAGCAGCATACTCGCCGCCACCTAATATTGAACCTACTGGATCAGCTAATATTCCCTTTATATTCTTATTTTTTTCTTTTAAATACTTAACTATACCAGAATAAGCACCGCCAGTTCCTGCTCCTGCAACAAACGCATCTATTTCTCCATCCATATCGTCATATATTTCTGGACCTGTCATTACATAATGTGCTTCCGGATTTAGTGGATTTGTAAACTGGTTAAGTACATAACCATTTGGAATTTCTTTTAATAATTCTTCTATTTTTCTATACGCTCCTTCCATTCCATCTTTTGTAGGCGTACTATAAACTTGAGCACCTAATCCTCTCATAATAATCTGTTTTTCGATAGAAAACTTACCCGGTACTACTAATATAACTCTGTATCCTTTCTGTACACCTAACAATGCTAATGCAATACCTGTATTACCCGCTGTAGCTTCAAGTAAAGTATCTCCCGGTTTAATAATACCTTTTTTCTCAGCCTGTTCTAACATATATAAAACTGTTCTATCTTTTACACTACCGCCCGGATTAAGATATTCTAATTTCGCAAATATATTTACATTATCTGGTATGCCGTAAGATTTATTATCAAATTTAAACATTGGTGTATTTCCTATTATTTGACTTATATTTTCTATATATTTTTTCATTTTATTCACCCTCTTTTTCAAGTTTTTCTAAAACTACTTTCGCATATTCTTTAGCTGAAAATAATGAATGGTCTCTGAAATTGCCGCATTGTACTTCATTTGTAGCTGGAACTTCTTCCTCTTTAGTTTCTATAATTCTTTTTAAAACTTTAACCCACGCCTTTTTAATATCTTCAACATCTGTTTCTCCAAATTTTATTAAATAAAACCCAGTTCTACATCCCATTGGTGAAATGTCTATAATGTCCTCTATTTCATCTCTAAAATAAGTAGCCATTAAATGTTCAATTGTATGCATTGCAGCCGTCGGTATAGCACCTACATTAGGTTGCATAAATCTCAAATCATATTTCTGAACTATATCTCCTTTAGGCCCTATTATCCTGCCAGCCTTTCTTACATAAGGAGCTTTTACTTTTGTATGATCTAATTCAAAACTTTCTACTTTCATCGGCATAATTTTTCTCCTTCCTATTGATTTACTGATTTATCGTTTAATGAGTTGTTTAAACTATTTAAAATATTTTCTAATTTATTTAAATACTCCCCATATTTAGCCCAATCACCTTTTTGAGAAGCCTCTTTAGCTTTGTTAAATATTTCATTTGCCCTTTTTATTATTTCCTTTAGATTTCCATCTGATATATTTACATCTACATTATCAATCATACCATTTTCATCTTTTTCTCTATCTATCTGCCCAAATATTTTAGTAAGGGCTTTATCTAAAGTCTCCTCCATAACTATTTTGTTTTTATATGCAACTATTACTCTTTTAACCTCTGGTAAACTATTTTCATTATCAGCTTGTAAATATATAGGTTCTACATATAATAGAGACTTTTCTATTGGTATTACTAATAAGTTTCCTCTTAAAACTATAGAACCTTTTTGACTCCATAATGTAAGTTGCGGTGAAATATTTGAATCCTGATCTATTCTAGATTCTATCATCATTAAACCATCTACAGTTTTTGATTTTGGGAATTTATAAATAAATAATTTACCATAATTTTCTCCATCATTTCTAGCAACAAATAGCGCTGTCATATTAGGCTTTGTAGCTGGTGTATAAGGTACTGTTAAAAGAAATTCGGCCTTTTCTTCATCCGGTAATTTAAACATAACATAATTTGATTCAGCTTTTTGAACTTTTGACATATATTTTTCTTTAGCTATATCCCATACATCTTCTTTATTATAGAAAACAACAGGATTATTTATATGATATACCTTATATACTTCAGACTGTATATCAAATAGTAATTGAGGATATCTAACATGTTCTCTTAAGCCTTTAGGCATCTGGCTTTTATCTAAAAATAAATCAGAAAATATATTTTTATAAGTCATTATTATAGGGTCTTCTTCATCAAATACATAGTATTTAGTAGTTCCATTATAAGCATCTACAACTACTTTTACTGAATTTCTAATATAGTTAATATCTGTGTTTCTATAAGGCTGTGAATATGGGTATTTACTACTTACAGTGTATCCATCAATTATCCAATAAAGTCTACCATCTTCTTGATTTATAACTAAATATGGATCATCATCATATATAATAAAAGGTGCTATTTTTTCAACCCTGTCTATAATATTTCTATTTATTACGATTCTACTATCAGAGTTGATATCACCTGATAATATCAGTTTAAGGCTTCCTTCTCTGATTGCAAATAACAGTCTATTTATTCCGGTTAATTTTATACCTGCTGAACCTTGGTATACTGCTTCTTGATTATTTTCACCGATTGGATAGTCAAATTCTTTTTCGTCTGTATTTACTACTATATAGTCGTTAGTTAATTCACCAAAGTATATTTCTGGCCTTTTTATTTTTAAATCTGTCTCTGTAACAGGTGGAATATCCTTTATTAAAAGTTCAGGCTGTCCTTCTGGCGTAACTGAATTAACCGGTGATAAAGTAAGTCCATATCCATGAGTATACTTTAAATGTTGATTAATCCAAGTTTTAGCCTGCTCACTCAACCTTTCTTGATCTAATTCTCTTGCTGCTAAAAATACTTGTATATATTCGCCATTTATATAATATCTGTCTATATCTATATCATTGAATCTATAATACTGTCTTATTCCCTGTAATTGATTATATACTTGGTTTACAGGTCTATAATCATTAATTTTTATATTTTTTATAGTTTCTTTATTCTTAATTAAATCATCTCGTGTCAAATTTTGCTCAACATTAAAATTCATTTCTTTAACATTGTCTAATCCATATGCCTTTTGAGTATATTCTATATTGTATTTTAAATATTTTTGTTCTTTCGAAATCTCATTTGGTTCAACTATAAACTGCTGGAATAATCCGCTAACTATACTTCCTAACATAGAAAATATTATTAAAGCTGCAGGACCTGTTAATGCGAATTTAACTTTTCTTTTAATAGTTCCAATTAAAAATCCTATCGCCGAAATTACAGATATAAAGGCCATTATTCTATAAACCCATAATGATATATGAACATCAGTAAAACTTGCACCATATACCTTTCCTCTAGTTGAATACAGTATTTCATAGCTTTTTAAAATATAACTTAACCCGAATATGATAAATATTACTAAACCTATCAATCCTATTTGAAATAATATAACTTTAAAAATTCTTTTATTGAATAGTGAATTTAAGTTTCTAACTGGGCCATCATAAAACTCGTATCCATCATAAATTTCTGGTCTTCTTATTGCTAAAAGAATTAAATAAAATACAATAGTTAAAACAATTAATATAAATAAGAGTAGTAATAGTAGATTTATAATCTCACTTAATAATGGCAGTTTAAATATATAAAATGATATATCTTTATTAAATATAGGGTCATTAATATTAAAATTATTCGAATTGATAAATTTCAATATTGTAAACCACAAATTACCTGCAAATATCGAAGAAATATATAGTGAAACCAAAACTGAAACAGCCCAAAGTACAGAATTTAATCTTTTTTCTGCAACCCTATCCGGTATTATACCGGCTACTTTATAATAACTCTTTTTAATAGATTTAAAATAAAAAACTAATAACAAAGTTAATAAAATAAAAGTAGGTATTCCTATTGTAAATTGGGTTTTTAATTTTGTAAAAAATGTTTTAGTATATCCTAATTCCTTAAACCATAGATAATCCGTAATGAAACTTATAATACTTGAAAAAGAACTTATTAAAATTAATGCTAAAATTATAACAATGCCGATTATATAACCAGTTTTTTTATTCAAATCTAATTTCCCCTTTCAAAAAATAGGTAGTATAATGCTATACTATCATTATACTACCTATTTAATATATTTCAAACTCTGTAAGTTATTTTTTGTCATTAGTAATCCGTCCATCACCGCTCAAATCAATAACTTCACCTAAATATCTTGATTTTGGTTTTAAAAAATTTACAAGTACATAATCTTTAACTCTAGCCAAAAACTCTCTATTTTTATATAAAGGCATTTTAGGATAAATATGTTTGTCCGCTGTAACTCCATATGCATCTATACCTAATTTTCTAGCAATATAAATCGCTCTTGGCAAATGATATTCTTGAGTAACTATGATAATCTCTTTTGCTTGAAAGACATGTTTAGCTCTATATAAACTATCATAAGTATTAAATCCTGCATGATCTAAAAAAATATCTTCTGCTGGTACATTTCGTGATATTACATATTCTTTCATAGCGTTAACTTCGTCATATGATTTCTGTCCATGATCTCCACTTAACAAGACTTTCTTTACTATATTATTCTTATAAAGTTCAATTCCAACATCTAATCTATCTTGAAGAATGGGTGATACTCTTCCATTTCTATATACTAAAGCTCCTAAAACTAAAGCTGCCTCGCATTTTGGAGCATCTTCTAAAGATACAATATACTTATTGGAAAATTTAATTATATTATAATTAATGATTCCTACCACTACTATTCCAAATATAATACATATCAATAAAATAGATAATATTCGTTTAAATAATCTATTCATAATATATCATCTCCGTCTGAACAAAGAATTCTTATTAGATTATAACATATTTTTATACAAAAAATAAAAGAATCCGGCAACGACCTACTCTCCCAGGCGGTCTCCCGCCAAGTACCATCGGCGCTGGAGGGCTTAACTTCTGTGTTCGGAATGGGAACAGGTGTGACCCCTCCGCCATTGTCACCGGATTTACAATCTTCGATTGAATTT
>NZ_FQXO01000134.1 GCF_900129995.1 Caloranaerobacter azorensis DSM 13643
AAAATAATAAAATAAAAGGGTTTTCTGGTTCCCTCTGCTGCAAACAAAGGGAACCTTTTTTATAAAAGTTCTAATTTTATTGTGTTTAATAATTTTATAATATTTGGTATATTCAACTTCAAGTTGTTGCATTCAATATCGTCTAATTTTTCTATTATATCAATATAATAACTAATTCTGCTAATATATGATAAACAAAGTTCTTTATTGTGTCCAAATAGAAAGTAGTTAATTAATAAGTTTATCGTTTCTTCAGCAAGAGATTTGTCTTCATATCCAAAATTCTTTTTAATGATATGTAAGAAATAATTTATTTCTAATCTAAGAACTTCTAGTTGTATCATAAAGATCACCTCCATTTAATTTCCAGCATTATAAACACATTTATATGTATTTTCAAATTTTTATGCTGTTTTTTAAAAAATTATGTTTAAAAGTTTTGTTTACAGATTATTACATTTACATTAAAAAAGTCCAAAGTTAAACACAAAAAGATTTTTTTGTGCTAGTATAAAAATACATTAGATATAAAAATAGAGAAATAACCTATTTAAATAGGAGGGATAAAAATGTTAAAAAGAATAGTGAGCCTTTTAGTTTCAAATATTGCTGGACTAGTTGTATTTTATTTGATGTATAAAGCAGAAATATACTTAAATGTTCCTTTACTACAAAAATATTACTTAATACCGTTAGCGGTATTAATTGCATATATGGTATTTGAAGATTATAAAGAAATAAAAAATTATTTAGAATATCAGTAACAAAAGGTCAGTGTATAAGCATAGATTCTCCTGGTTTGACAGGGGAATTTTACTTTATTAGCAATTGATGGAGTTGTTAGGTTGGCATAAGAGCGTTATAGTTAAAGAAGAAAGGTTAAAAAGTTTTTAAAAAGTCGCGATAAGATAAAAAATAAAATTAATATATTGATGTTTCTTGTCAGAGGATTTTTTACAATCATATGCTTAAAATAAAGTTTTAAATTAGCACGTTATATTGCTAATGCAGGATTTTGAACTAAAATTTGCTTGCAGATTTTTCAGTCAAAACTAGAGAATTTGTATTTAGGACAAAGTATGAAAAAAATAAAAAATAATTTTTGTTTATAAAAGTTAAAAATATAAAGAACGTAGCGGTAATTTTAGAAAATAGAAAATATTTCTTTAAAATATTAGATGTAGAAAATTTGAGATAAACAAGTGAAGTTATTTAAAAAATGAGAAAGATGTAAAGGGGGAAATTAATTATTACAGTATCTAAACTTGAGATATCTCTATGTATAATTAAAATACCTCCTCCCATTGAAAATGGTAGGAGGTATTTTAATTAAAAAACTAGAAATCTTTTATATTAAAATTATAAAAGATAATTTCAAATAAAGAGTTATTTTAAGAGTTAATATTATCTTTATAAAAAAACTTTTTTTCAACTATGTTGACAAAACGAAATAATTGAATAAATGATGCTATCATGCATATTGCTATAACTATTCTTACAAAAGTATTTTCTAGTATAATATTAAGTAAAGCAAGTATAATATTACATACTATTAATTTTTTCAAAGATTTAAATAATAGCATTGATATACCTCCTTAACATATATGAAGATAAAGTTTAGAAAATATTAATAAAAAATTTATGCAGCATTCAAGTATTTGAGAAAAGTTATTTATTTAATATGCATTGTAATAAAATAATGTAATTTATTGAAAAAAGAAGGAGAATTTATAATGAATATAAAAATAATTACTACAGAAAAGATTAGAGAGAAGTTTGCAAAAGAGGCGATAAATGAATACAGTAAGAGGTTAAGTAGATATTGTAAACTTAAATTTGTAGAAGTAAAAGATAAAAAACAATTACAAAAAGAAATTACTGATAAAACATATTTAGTATTGGTAAGTATAGAAGGAAATTTGATTTCGTCAGAAGAATTAGCAAATAAAATTTCAAATTTAGCACTTACTGGTAAAAGTGATATTACTTTCTTAATAATATATGGAGAAGTAAAAAATGAAATAAAAGAAAGAGCAGATTATCATTTAGCGATTTCCAATATGGCTATGGATATTAGTGTATTGATAATTATTATGTATGAGCAAATATATAGAGCATATAGGATCATTAATAATGAACCTTATCATAAGTAAACTCTACTTTTACAGAATATTTTTAATTGTAAACATAATCTTTTAATGATACCTGTTTGTATTTCAAAAGTCTTATGAGACTTATTATTTAATATAAGATAAAGTATGAGAAGGAAAATTAAAATAGAATAACGATCAGAAATTTAGCACTTGAAAATTTTTTAGGGCGATAGTCCGTTGATTTATAAGAATTTCAGAATAAGCACTAAAAATTTGAGATTTTCCGATT
>NZ_FQXO01000109.1 GCF_900129995.1 Caloranaerobacter azorensis DSM 13643
ATAGTAGTTTTAATCTCTGTTATAAGAACAAATATAATAGCGATTCTAAGAAATATTAAGAAAGACAGAGATAATTAATAAAATATAGGAAGAGGTGTTATAAGCTGATTAATACTTCTAAGATTTTAGTATTTATTTTAATAATAGATTTACTTATTACATCCTGTACTAGTGAAAAAGATATAGATAAAGACATTTATGACTATGACGGACCATCTGTTTCATTTTCTGATGCAGCTAAAGTAGCTATAGATTTTTATGGAATTAAAGAAATCAAGAATATGGAAATAAAGCATATTAGTTCAGATAAGGTTAAGAAAAATGAGAATCCAGTATTCATAATAGTTTATGGAATAGATGACAAAGGGGACAATGTAATAGTTTACGTTAATTCAAATAATATAAAAAAACACTTTATTGAATACGTAAATCAATAGAAACATGGAACAGTTCTAGTGTAAAACAAAAGAACTATCCTCTTGTTTCCATGTGCCTATAGGAGATGATTATTAAGTGGTAACGGGGTAGTGTAAAAAAATTGTGCTTAAGTGAAAATAAAAACTCCTTTCTGGCAAGAATGAAAAATAAAACCAGAAAGGAGTTTTTCAATGAGTACATTAAAAAAAGAATTATTAAGAAAAATGATTAATGAGGGTAATCTAAGTACAGCACAAGATCTTCATTCATTTTTTAAAGACCTTTTTTTAAAGATGCACTTCAAGAAATGCTTGAAGCAGAATTAGAAGTAGAATTAGGTTATGCTAAAGGAGATAGAAAAAAATAAACAAACAGATAATCGAAGAAACGGATATACAGATAAGAAAGTAAAAACTCAATTTGAAGAAATGCAAATAGAAGTTCCAAGAGATAGGATTGATCAAATGTAGAACATTTCCTTTCTTAAATAGAAATATTTCAAGTTTAAACCTTAAAAACTTAAATAACAAACAATAGTACAAAAGTACCAGATAAACATTATTGACAAATAATAGAAATAATATTACAATAAAGTTAAATAAAACAATCAATCAAGAGAACGAAGTATGAACAGGAGAGATGAGTATGGAAATACTAACATTAGGAGAAAAGATAAGAAAGTTAAGAAAAGAGAAAAACATGTCATTAAGAGAACTAGGAGGAGACTATGTTTCAAAGGCACAGCTAAGTTATATTGAAAATGGTAAAGCAAGTCCAAGTATCGAATTATTAAAATATCTAGCTCAAAGATTAGATGTAGATTTAGAATATCTTTTAGAAACAGAAAAATATCAAGTAAAAAGATACTGCAGATTATGGTTAGAAGAAATGAAAGTACATGTAAATTTAAACAATATATCTGATGTAGAAAAAATATATAAAAAAATTGATAAGTATGCACAAAAGTATAATTTAGCAGAGATTTTAGGAGAAAATAATTTACTAATGGCTGAAGTATATATAAATAGAAAGTTATATGATGCTGCTTTGAGTAACATACAAAAAAGCCTTTATTACTACTCTAATATGAGCAATATAGAGAAAGTAATAGAAATAATAATCAAAGAAGGTAATATATATACGCTAAAAGGTTTATATGAAATAGCGTTAAATAAGTACAGACAGGCCTGTTCATTTTACAATCAGTTGCCTATCAAAAATTTAGAATTAGAAAGTAACATACTATACAATATCTCAACATGTTATCACATATTAAAGGATAAGAAAAATGCTAAAAAATATGCAGAAGAAGTTTGTAAAATAGACAAACAACTAAAAAATAAAAAAAGATACACCCAGAGTTTACTTAAATATGCATCAACACTTATTCTCAATAAAGAATATGTCGAAGCAGAGAATATTTTAAAAAGAGCAAACAGATTACTCCAAAAAGAAGCAGACAAAAAAACAGAAGCGTTTATAGAAAATAACTTTGGATGTATATATTTAGAGTCAGGTGAATACGAAAAAGCATATAAGCATTTAATAAAAGCAAAACAGATGAAAGAAGAAATGGATTTAGATGAATTACCAACAACACTATTTGAGCTATATAAATATTATTTAAAAATTGGACAAGAAGAAAAAGCTATTAAGCAGTTAGAAAATGCTATAGAGTTTAGTAAAAAGAGAGAACTTAAAAATTATATAGTCAAAGGATTAGATTATTACACTAAATACTTAATAGATAAAAAATTATATGAAGAAGCAATAGCGAAGATAAAAGAACAAATATTAATACTAGAAAAAATGGAAATGAAAGATATGCTCGTAACTGCATATTTAAAACTTGGTAACACTTACAGCTTATTAGGGAAAAAAGAAAAGGCATTAGAAGCATTTAAAAGAGCATATACGATAAAAGAAATAAATTGAGGAAATTGCATAATTGAATTTTTATGGATGATATTGCAATTAATTTAATCAAAATCGAATTTTAAATTTTAAATCTCATTTTTAATGAGCTATCGTTTTATGTTCTATTTTTTTAAGTTTTGAAAATTTAATTATGCAATTTCTTCGTTTATTATTATTTCTGATATGTGGGGGAGTTAGTTATATGAGGAGATTTGTTTTTATTATACTCGTATTATGCATTATTTTTGCCATTTGGGTAGCGATAAATCATTTTAATCCGAGTTTAGATATTACAGCCGAGTATTCAAATGGCAAAATCATAACACATGTAACAACAAAAGGTATTCAGAACATTACATCTACAGAGTTTCGATATAGAGTATATTTTCTTGATCAGTATATAAATGTTGAACCAAGGGTAAGAACCTATTCATTCTCAAATTATAAAAAAACTCATATCTATGAGATAAGGGAAAATTTATTTCAAGGTAAGAAAGATTATCTTGAAGTTGAAGTCGAAATTACTTATGATGATGGGAATCAAAAAATAACAAAAAAGACTGGTATTAAAGGCATTAAGGAAAAAATATATAATGATTTTGTAATTGTTCCTGAAATAAAAGAAGATAAAGTTTATTATCGTACAGACGGTCTAACAGCAATTATCGACAGAGAATCCTATGATGATGAAATTATATTCTATTCCGATCCAAATAGTGAGTATCCTAATATATCAGTAGGTTTTCACAAGGATTATGCGTTATATTCATTAAGTTCTTTTGAAGTCATATCAAAAAATGAGGCATTGAAAGAGAATTATGAGGGGTTTTCGGTGGTAGACTTTACAAGAGAGCCGGGTGTAGATGAGTCTTATATTGTAATTGAGTATGGTATGATTGAGTATATTGGGATGGTCTGTATCCATATGATCTAGAAGGGAATAAGGTATTTTATGAAGGTAAGCAGGGGGATGCGTGTATTAATCTTGTTGTAAATAATAAGATTACTGAAGTTTCAAAGGCTAGTCATGAAAAATATGAACAAATGTTAAGCAAGATGCCAAATATCGCATTTATAATCACAAAAAAATAACATAGCTAAAATGATAAAAAATGGCAGGCTTTTATGATTTTATGAATTTATCGAATGGGGATGATTTTAGTATATTCAGAGAGAGCAATTATGAAGATTAAGCTGTTTATAGTTATTATATCTTTATTTATAGTTTGAATAGTATATTAAAAGTAAGAAAATTATAATAGATTAAAAGAAAGAAGAGTTAAAGGGGAGTATAATAAGAATGAATAAAAAAGAATTTATGTTAGTAAGTATAGTAATTATTATTATTTTTTTATCTTTTATAGGATACAGATATATAAATATTAGTCATCAGCTTAAGAATCAGTTATATGCTGAAGTAAAATTGTTAATAGATGAGGCAAGAGATAGATATAGATACGTAAGTGAAGGTGGATATAATCCAGTAATTATTCAAGATGATTTAAGTAAGGAGTTAATAGTAGATCCTAATATTAATACAAAGGAAAAATTATTAAAATTTCTTCAAAAAACTTATACTGATAATGCCGCCCAAAAAATATGTGATGAACTTGGATATGAAGAAATTGATGGCAAGTTGTATAGAGCATTGTGTGACTGTATATTTATACATGATTGGGATAAAGCATCTATAAAGGATATAAAAGTTAATCCTTTAACCAAGAGTGCGACAGTAATATTTGCTTTACCTGGTCCATTTGCCGAATCTAATTCAAATGATAGTGTTAAAGATATAGTTAAATTTAAGCTTATAAAAAGTAAAGATAATACATATAAAATTGATAATATGATTGGTGGTTGGTAATTTACATATATATGTTATTTATATGCTATTGCAACCAATATTATTTATTATTCAAATTCCAATTTTGGGGTATCAAATTTGCTCTAAACTTTTGGCACTACGGTAATAAAGGATGGCGGTAAAAATATGAAAAAATTATATGTTTTTCTTTTATTTTTATGCTTTAGCATTCTAGTATTTATTGGCTGCAATAATTTAGATTCAAAAATATCTATAGAAGAATCTACTACTCAAAAAACCATAAGTAATAATAAAGTTAATGAAGAAATAGAAAAACTTAAAGAAGAGATTTCTAGATTAAATGAAGAGTTAAAAAGAAAAGAAGTAAGTATTAAGTGTCTAATGGAACAAAAAGATTACTATAAACAATCTATTGATTTTATGTTAGAAAAATTAAGTGAAGATGAATTGAAAGAAATCATGGAAAAAGACCAGTTAATAAAAGTCAAGAGCAAATTTAAAATTTTTTGAACCTTGAAAAAGAGTATAACAAACTAAGCCTATGAAAAACACGAACATAGACTTAAAATTTGTCTTGAATTTTCGTGTTTTATTAAGCAACTAAGGATAATTTTGATTGCTTATATAATTTGTTATGTTCTTCAGGAGTAATTACCCTAAAAGTTTTCTTATCTCTTAATACAGCAAAGATGTAATTTACTATTTTATGCATTAAGGCTACTAAAGCTACTTTTTTAGGCTTAGATTGGGCTTTTAAGCTGTAGTAGTTATATAAAACAGGATTTATATATTTGCTATTGCGATTCTTTCTTATGGAAGCTAGAGCTGCCATAAATAGTACTCTACGAAGGTATCCAGAACCACGTTTAGACATCTTTACTCTGTCTCCTTTAAATTTACCTGATTCTACTACAGCAGGATCTATACCACAAAATGCTACTAACTTTCTAGCATTTTTGAAATTATTAAAGTCACGTATTTCTGAAATAAATATAGCTGCTGATATAATTCCTATTCCAGGAATTGTTGTTAGTAGTTTTACTTCTTCCATATTTTCAGCGATAGCTTTTATCTCTTTTTCTATCATAGACTTTTGCTCCATAAGTGTTTTTAATATAGTTATTGCTGATTTAATTATAATTTCACTGGTTTTAGGGGCGCAGCCAATTTTTAAAGCTGTTATTGCTACATTTATTAAAGCATTGTATTTAGTTTTAGCCCATTTAAGACCTTTTTTAGATAAAGTAGCTAAAGTAGTTATTAAAATATCTTTATCAGCATTTAAAAGTTTTTCTGCTGATGGATAGTTTTCAAGTATATATAAAGATGCTTTAGATGTAATATTTGAAAATGCAGTATTGTATCTAGGAAAAACTTGATCTATTAAAGAAATTAAATTGTTTTTATACATTGTGCAATCATCAACTAATTTAATGTATTGACGGCAAAGGATATTCAGCTGATGAATTTCTTCTTTAGGAGGCTTAGTAGGTTTGATTTCTCCTAATTTGTAAAGGATTGCAATACGGTATGCATCCACTTTATCACAGAAATTTAGCACTTGAAAATTTTTTAGGGCGATAGTCCGTTGATTTATAAGAATTTCAGAATAAGCACTAAAAATTTGAGATTTTCCGATTTTTGCTGGAAACTACAGAGAAAAAATTTGTAAAATAAAAGCATCCTTTTTATAATAGTTTTACCACAAACACATTAAAAAAAGGATGCTGATAGGATGAACAAAAGTTACCTAAAACAATTATTCACCTATATTAATAAGGTATATGATATAGGAGAAAAAATCAATACTTTAAAAGATAAAAGAGTAAAA
>NZ_FQXO01000107.1 GCF_900129995.1 Caloranaerobacter azorensis DSM 13643
TGGTATATCTGTTAAACTTGTTTTTATCTTCATCTTTGCTGCAATTGATAAAGCTAATATATTTTCCATTGGTATGTGCTTATTTTTCTTTCGCTTATCTTTAAATACTTTTGTTAAATCCTTTATTAACCCCTTTCTATTCATTTTCATTATTATATCGTCTATTAAATTTGGAAAACTTATATCAGCTGCATCAATTCTTCCATTTCTAATTGATTCTATTATTTTTTCTTTGTCTTTTCTACTTATCTGCATCATATATTATTTATCGGCACTTTTTATCAATATCTTAAATTACGAATTGAAGATAAATGAAAAAAGTTGTAATAATAATTCAATTGATGGCTATATTTTTAGTTGGATGTTTTTCTGTTGATACATTAAAATCAAGTAATCGAAAAGGCAAATATGATGAGATAACTATAGTAATAACAGATTATGGTTATAAAAAAACTGATTATTATAAAGGTGTTTTGAAAGAATATATACATGATTTTGCAAAGCAAAATGGGATTGAAGTAAGATTTTATATAATTAATGCCGCTGATAGTTATTCATATGAAAAAAAGTTGAGTTCAATATTACATAATAAAGATGGTCCAACTTTATTATTAGTTCCTTTAGGAAGTGAATATAAAAAATTTATAGACAGAGGAATTGCTTTGAATGTAAAAGATAGAATCCCAAATCTTAATAAAATTTATGAGGGGCTGTTAGCAGAACCAGACTATTTTGTGCCTTTTGGCATGTCTTATTTACCTATGGCCTTAAATAAGGAAGTTTTTGAGGAATTAGAAATAAAAGAACCGATATTTGATAATTGGAAAAAGGAAGACTATTTGAAGATAAGAAAAATGTGGCTTGAAAAAAATCCAGAAATTTACACATTTCAATATTTTAGCCTTTTAGATTATAAATTACATGATTTAGATATTCTAGATAGTTCTAATAAGGTTATTAAGCTAGATAATGATAAAGTGAAAAAATGTTTAAAAGACATAAGAGCTGAAATTTTTTCAGGTAGATATATTCTAGAGAAAGATTATACGTATGAAAATTTTTATAAAATGCATTTTGAGAAAAGTTCAAAAGAGTATAAAAAGGCTATTCAAAAAGTGATTAATAATGCTGAAAAGAGGTTATGGGGAAGTTATATTTGGTATAATCCACTCAAGACCTTCTATAGAGATGAAGAAATAGATATACAAAATAAAATAATATTACCTAACGTAGTGGATAGTAGTCCTTTAAAGGTTGAAGGGTTTATTGTAAATAAAAATGGCAAAAATCAAGAAATGGGAATTAAATTTATAAACGGATTATTAGATGATGAAATTCAGTTGAAAATGTATAGTGATAAATTTAGTCAATATCCTGTTAATAAGGAAATTGAAAGATTGATTGATGAACTAGAAAGAGATAATTACAGTAGTACTAAATTAGTGTTGATAAGGAAGTATGTATTAAAGCAATTAAGATTAGGCAAAATTAGGCCATTAAGTGATTATGATGTACTGTATAAAAATATAATTGAAAATTTATATAAGGATTTATTCAAGGTTATTTTTGCCGATAAACCTTATACAGATGAAGAAATGAGTAAAGAATTGCAGAAAATTGAGAGTAAATATAATATGTGGTTGAATAAATATAATGGATACAATGGGACGGTTCTAGTGTATCTTTTTTAGAATTAGAAAATATGCTTTATTTATTTTTAGATTATTTTACATATACAAACAAATATTTATATTAAAGAGAAAAAATACTTGATATTCCATATATATATTATATAATATCTATATTAGATAATACACCTATTATTAAATAATTTTAGTTTTTTTAACAATTATAAAATTTAGTGGTTATTATAATAATTTAAATTTTAGAGGGTGTAGGGTTTTGAGGTGAATTTCAGGTAAAATCAATGAATTGAGTCAAGGATTATATTAAAATTTTTGACAATACTTTTTAGGAGGGGGAGAAATGATAAGTAAAAAAGTGGGAATAGGTATATTGATCGGATTAATATTAATAGTTTCAAGCAGTAGTGTTTGGGCTGCCGGTGTTGGTATTATGTCTCATGCAGAAGAAGTAGTTGATAAAAAAGTTTACCATCAGGTCAAGTACACTGGACAGTTATTTTGGGAAACTACTAGTACACATACTTATTATAAATCGCTAACATTCAATAATGGATATAACTATACTACTAAAACTACATATACAGAACCAGTATTTCATGCAACTGATATGTTTGGTAATGGTTATTTTACTCGTTATAAAATTGTAACTTATATTTATAAAGCTTATTAAAACTAACATAAAACTAACACATAAATAATAAACTCTAATATTAGAGTTTATTATTTATGTGTTCCGATTACAGATTAAAGAAAGGGTGGAGTGTGATTAAAAAAAACATATATGTTTTTCTAATGATATTGCCATGTATTTTCATGTTAGTTGGATGTGATAACTATACTAAATTAATGTTTAAAGGAGATATAGATTATATTAAAATCCAGATTGGAGAAAGATATAAAGAGATAACTAATCCAAAGGATATTAATAATTTGATTTCTTTAATTGAAGAATCAAAATTAAGAAAAATCAAAGAAAAACAAAATGTGATATATTATAAAATCGATATATTTATTCATACAAAAACAAAATATAATAAAATTACTGTGATTAAAGATATAATATTTTATAATGGCAATTATTATAAAAGTGAAAGCAATTTAGGAAAACAAATTGAAAAGATTTATTCAGACATGAATTATCTAGAGTTGATTGATAAAAATGAAGCTAAAAAAATCAAAAATAAGAGAATAAATAGAAGGAATTTATCGTTACAAAAAGCTTTGGAAGGTTATTGGATTGACTCAAAAGGAAATAGTTTATATTTCAAAGATGGATGGTTATATCAAGGGAAATATGAGTTTAGGTACCATATAAATTCCATAGATAGAAATAGAAATTATATACATATTTCGGTGTTTGGGGTAAAAGGTTTCTTTTTAAAAGGGAAAAAGCTTTTTGATATGCATATAACTATAGACGACACTAAAAATAATTTAAAACTAGAAAAAGATATGGTTGGAAGATATAGATATAATTATAATATGATTTATATTGATGATGAAAATTACAAACTTGGAACTTTTGAATATAAATTCTTTAATCATTAGTACATAAGACTTTTATATAAAGCCTTAAGACAGTTTATATAGCAATTAATGAGGAAACAACTTTAAGTTTCCCTATTTTTTTGAGAAGAGAATAAAAAATATTGTGGATAAGAAAATACGAAGTTATGCACTTACCAACAAATTTAATAAATTGAACAAAAAAAGAGTTAAATCTCCTTTTCCTTTGATATAATTAGTTTGACACAAAACAAAAGAAAAGAGGTTTAGTTTATGTTTTATTATAACAAACTTATATACTAAATTAAAAGAAAAATTAATAATTTTGTTGATTATATTTGTTCTGAATAGCAAAGTACTAGAAAATCTCAGCAAGATTAAAGATGGTTATAATATTTTTGAGATAGTAGTTCTTACACCAGAGTACAAAATGCTACTATCTGTTTACAATAAATTGCTTTCTAATACAGAAAATGGATTCATGAGTGAAAATACAGAAATATTTGAAGGTTTTAAATATTAAACAGGAACATAAGGTATACATACTCTTGATAGAGGTTTTGATAATAATATAGGAAGTGGGGCTATGAAATCTAAAAAATCTGTAGTTATAATGATATTTATTATTAGCATTTTAGTGATAGTTTCTTGTACTAGAGTGAATAAGAAAATAGATGTTTCTAAAGGATTATTCTATAGAGAAGGGATTAGAGAACATTTACTTAATCAGGCACTATTATTAGGAAGCATTGAGTCAAATCTATACTTTATAAAAGAGTTTAGCGATACTTATTCAAAAGATGAATTAATAAGAAGATTATCATATACTGAAGGGGCTGCAAATTCATTTCCTTCAATGGTAACAATATTTAATCCTAAAGATGGAAGAAATGAAGCGGTAGAGAAGTTGTCTGGATGTAGCTTGGAATTAAAGTATGAAACAAAAAAATTTTCTCAAAATCTTAATAAGGTTATTCAAAAGTTGATTGACGAAAAAAGATTTGATAAAAACATGCTTAAATTTATTAAATCATATCATGAAGTATATAGTTCTATAGCTAAAAATTATAAGCAATTGGTTAAAAAAAATAATTATATTACTGATGAAGAGATTAATAGAGCCATTCAGATATTAAATCTTTTAGAGAAAGACATTAAAAAATTAAAAGAATTAAATTCAAAAAACGTGGCATAAATGAATTTGCCACGTTTTTATCGTTTTAAATCTATTTATTCATAATTTCTAAAATAACTTTATCAGTAGTATTTATACCTTTCTTACTTAATATCCCTAAATTTTTAATCGTCTCTTCTGCACTTTCTGCGACTATTCCGTTTTTAGGAAGAGCGATACTGTCATTTAACGCTAACAAAGCAGATTGCACAGCTGTTGAAGAAATGAGTAAAGAATTGCAGAAAATTGAGAGTAAATATAATATGTAATTAAATAAATTAATATAAAGTGGAACAAGGGAATATCTTTTTTAGAATCAGAAAATATGATTTGATCATTTTGGAGTATTTTACCTATATAAACAAATGTTTATATTAAAGAAAAAAAACACTTGACATTCCATATATATATTATATACAATCTATATTAGACAATGCACCTATTATTAAATAATTTTGATTTTTTTAACAATTATAAAATTTGGTGGTTATTATAATAATTTGAATTTTGAGGGGGTATAGGGTTTTGAGGTGAATTTCAGGTAAAATCAATGAATTGAGTTGAATATTATATTAAAATCTTTGACAGTATTGTTTTAGAAGAGGGAGATATTTATATGAGAAAAAATATTAGATTTTTAAGTTTCTTCCTAGCTATAGTAATTTTAATTAGTTCAGGGAATAGTGTATTTGCAAAAAAATTATATTATAGCAATGTCAAAGAATTAAGAATACTAGAAAATGGTAACTTATTGAAAAGGATTGAAAATAGTGCTATTTTAAATAAAAGTTTATATTATAAAGTATTAAATAGTGCTGGATTAGCTTGGGGGCCATACAAAGTGGGGAATTTGGAATTTAAAATGACAAACCAACATTTTGGAAGATTTGGTAAATTTCAAAATTATCCTGTAAATCATGTAAATCTTATAGTTACAAAAGTTAAGAATAATAGACAGGTTTTAAATTTCCACATAGCTAAATACTCTAGAAATGGAAGAAATTGTTTGTATGTATGGGATAGTGTTAGCAAGAGTACCATAATTGATAAATGTTTTAATAATTGGAAAGATGCTGTATCAGCAGTTGTATCAGCAGCAAAAAGGATTGTTAAGAGGGTAAGTGAAAATGGTAACTGGATTGTTAAAGCTGCAATCTGGGGATTAATAATAGTTGCTCTTTTAGATTTAGTAATACCTATGGATCCTATACCAGTTTTACCTTTTTCCCAACCAGATATTGAAGAAGTAAGATTTTACTATAATAGAGGCTAATTAACAGTTACAAAATATTTATAAAAACTTATAAAAACCTTAAAACAATTATAAATTCAAAAAGTAGTTAAAAAAATTATAGAGGGAGTTAAAAGAAAATGAATAAATCTATAACCGGAAATAAAAATATAAGAACATATAAAATGAGAATAAAAGACAAAAAATTCAAATCAAAGGTTATAGATTATATTTACAAGTATAGACATTTTGAAAACATGTATATAATACTCCTTAATCAAGACTATAAACAAAACATCGGAGATTTTAGGTTGTTAACTAATTATGAAATAATGAGAGCACTATTTAGGGGAACTACTCCAAAAAATCTAGAAAAAAAGCTAACTTATATCAGAAATAAATATAAAAACCATCAAATAATGAATGACTTAATAAACTTATCTAAAGAACTTAAAATTCATAATATAGTAGAAATAATAAAAAGAGT
>NZ_FQXO01000104.1 GCF_900129995.1 Caloranaerobacter azorensis DSM 13643
ACGGTCAACCCCCACAGTGGACTTTCACCACCTAGTTGTTACGCATGCCCGGCACACAAAAACAAAGAGGGCTGAAGCCCTCTTACTTTTCTTTGGTGCCGTGGGCGGGACTCGAACCCGCACGAGCATCAGCTCACTACCCCCTCAAGATAGCGTGTCTGCCAATTCCACCACCACGGCGCTTATTAGACACTCTTTTAGTATAACTTCTAAATTTATTAATGTCAAGTTCTAATCTAATCAACTTTCTTATTCTCTTCCTGAAGTTCTTTTGGGATAAACCACTTATCAATATTATTGTATATATTAGAATAAATAGGCTTAATTTCACCTTTTATTTTATCATCAATAAGTATTGCATTGTTTCTGAAAAATAGACTTACATATGGCAAATCTTCAACTATTAATTTCTGAATTTCTCCATAAATATTTTTCTTTTCTGCTCTAGTAGTAGCTCTAAAAGCCCTTACTAAAAGTTGATCCATATTTTCATTTTTATAATTAATAAAATTACTTCCATCATCTATTTGAGTCGAATGAAAAGCAAAAGACAAATCTGGAAGCAAAGATAACTCCCAACCGAGAAGTACTAAATCAAAATCACCTTTTCGAATTTTGCCAATCATATTATTCCACTGTTTTTCTGCAGTTTGTGCATTAAAATCATCTATTCTAGTATCATACTGTGGAATTACCTCTATCCCAATCGTTTTTAAATCCTCTATTATCATGTTTGCTGTCTTTAATCTCAATGGATTATATGAATTTGTTAAGAGCCTAATCTTTAATTTGTTACCTTTTTCATCTTCTAAAATACCATCATTATCAGTATCTTTCCATCCAGCTTCGTTTAAAATTTCTTTAGCTTTATTTACATTATAATCATAAACATTTTTTTGCGATAATAGCCAAGAATTCGGATGAATTGGTACATCTACTTTTGTTGCATGTCCTAAATAAACTTTATTAATTATATTATCTCTATTTATTCCAAATGCAATCGCCTTTCTTAAAGCCAATCCTTTTTCGCCACTAATTAACTTATTCTTAAAATTAAATCCTAAAAATTCATACTTTTGAGTAACATATTCATATATTGATACTTTATTATTGTGCGCATATTTCTCCCAATCTACGCCTTCTGCCCTAGTCAAATCTAATTGCCCAGTTTCAAACGATACCACTGCTAGTTCATTATCCGACAATATTTTTCCAATAACTTTAGAAATATAAGGCTTACCTAAATGCCAATCGTCATTTCTCACGAGTTCAACCTTCTTAAGCTTATCATATTTACTAAATTTATATGGCCCTGTACCTATTGGAATGATATCTTTACTTAAAACCTTTAAGTATGTCTTCTTACTCATTTTAGCCCCATCTTCAACAAATTGATGCTTGGGTATTATTGGAAATGTTAAACTTTCAAGCGCATTACTATAAGATCTATCAAAATGTATTTGTAAATTCAAATCGTCTACAACTTTAACATTTAAAATGTGCTGTATATCTGTCGGTTTAGCAGCCTTGAATGCTGCGTCTAACATGTCTTTGTATGAAACATCATTCACACCATATTTTATCACGTTTATAGTAAACTTTACATCTGAAGCCGTAAATTTATGCCCATCATGCCATCTAACATTATCTTTAAGTTTAATATATATAGTCTGTCCATCCTGACTAATTTTATAATCTTCTACTAATATCTTTTTTAAATTTAAATCCTCATCAAAATCGAATAAACTTTCATATATTAATTTATTAAAATAATATAGACTCTTATCTTTACTTAATAGCGGATTAAACGTCTTAATATAAGAAATAGGTACTACTATCTCTCCACCAAAAGCAGGTTCATAAACTTTTTTTTGATTTGAACTATCATTTTTATCATGTTTACCCTTGATATTATCTAGTTGTTTGTCGATTCCACAGCCGATTAGACTAACTGCCAATATAAAAACCATGAATAATACTAATATTCTTTTGTACTTCAAAAAAACTCCTCCTTGTTTTTTCTTCATATTCTATCTAGAATTTAAGTATATACACATTTTAAAATTATAGCAACTATTTTTTCAATCTATGTCTCATTAAATTTTATCAATCAGAATATCTTTGTATAGGAATTTATAAATTTTATATATCTTTAATACTTTTTTTACATACTGTTTGGTTTCTATAAAAGGAATCTCATCAAGTTTCCTACCATCGCTACTATATATGGGGTTTTTTAACCATTTTTCTACATTTCCACTTCCGCCGTTATAGGCAGTCAAAACCAGTTTAATATCATTATCAAATTGCTTTTTTAGCTTATTTAAGTACCAACATCCTATCATAATATTAATTTCAGGATCATATAGACAATCCTCATTATAATTTAGTATCCCTATCTCCTTTGCCGCCCATCTTCCAGTAATGGGAGAGATCTGCATCAAACCTTTAGCTCCTCTATATGATTTTGCCTCTTTATAATATTTACTTTCAACTTTAATTATAGAAGCTACTAAAATCGGATCAATATTATATTTATAAGAATATTTTTTAATATAATCTTCATAATACAATGGATATATAAATTTCCCTATCCATTTTAGATTTGTAAAAACTGCTGCAATTATTACTAAAACGCATATTATCGATAAAATTTTCCTATATTTCTTTGAATGCAAAAATATCCCTCCGAAATCTAATACCTATTTAATAACCTCATAATCTGGTTCTTCAATTCGTTTATCCCTCTATTATTATCTATAATGACATCCGCAACTTTTAACTTTTCAGTCATAGGCATTTGAGCACGTATTCTATTTAATGCACTTTTCATATCTAATTTATCTCTCTTAATTAATCTACTCAACTGTTTCTCTTCATCTGCATATACTAACCATATTTCATCAAATTTTAATCCCTGTTTTTCTAACATATTTTTTTCCTCTATTAATAGAGGTATATCTAAAAATATTACATCTTTATCATCAGAAAACTGCTCTATTTTATCAATCATTTCTTGAATTACTATTGGATGAACAATTTGATTTAATTTTTTTCTTTTTTTCTCATCTTTAAAGATAATCTCTCCTAGTCTTTTCCTATCAATTTCATTATTTTCATCTAAAATATCTTCCCCAAATTCTTTTACGATATCTAAATACGCCCTTTTACCGACATCAACTACCTCCTTTGCTATCTTATCGGCATCAATAACTACATATCCAAATTCTCGTAATAATCTAGTAACTGTACTTTTGCCGGTAGCTATTCCACCTGTTAAGCCTATAATCTTCGTATATTTTTTTTTATTTTGTCTCATACCAACTATCACCTATCTTCATATCAACTTTTAAAGGAACGCTTAATTTAAATGCATTCTCCATTTGCGATTTAAGTATTTGTTTAACCTGCTCTAATTCATCTTTGTGAGCCTCTATTATCAACTCATCATGAACCTGTAATATTAATTTTGATTTTAATTTTCTCTTTTTCAATTCATTAAAAACATTAACCATTGCGATTTTTATTATATCTGCTGCACTGCCTTGTATAGGCGTATTCATCGCCATTCTTTCACCAAAAGATCTTATATTAAAATTTCTTGACTTTAATTCTGGAAGATATCTTCTTCTATTCATAATTGTCGTTACGTACCCTTTTTCTTTCCCCTCTTTTATTATATTATCCATATATTCTTTAACTTTTTTATATTTCGCAAAATAACTTTCTATATATAATTTTGCTTCCTTTCTGCTAATATTTAAATCTCTCGCTAAACCATAATCACTTATACCATATATTATACCAAAATTCACAGCCTTTGCTCTACTTCTCATAAGAGGTGTTACATCAGATTTTGGCACATTAAATACTTCGGATGCAGTTTTAGTATGAATATCCTCATCATTATAAAATGCCTCTTTTAAATTTGGATCATCAGTAATATGCGCAAGTACTCTTAATTCAATTTGTGAATAATCAGCATCAACTAATTTATATTCTTCACTACTTGGTATAAATACTTTTCTAATTTTTCTCCCTTCATCTGTCTTTATAGGGATATTCTGAAGATTAGGTTCAGTACTACTTATTCTTCCAGTAGTAGTAACTGTTTGATTAAAGGTTGAATGTATTTTATTATCTTTTTTATCTACTAATGAAAGTAGCCCATCGACATACGTAGTTTTTAATTTCATTATGCGTCTGTATTCGAGTATTTTCTCTATAATAGGATGTTCCCCTTTTAACTTTTCTAATACTTCGGCATTCGTTGAATACCCTGTCTTTGTCTTTTTAATTACTGGTAATTCTAATTTTTCAAATAAAATATATCCTAACTGTTTAGTTGAATTTATATTGAATTTTTCACCTGCTATGCTATATATCTCTTCTGTAAGCTCTGTCATTTTCGATTCAAATTCTTCGCCTAATTCTTTCAATTTTTCAATATCTACGGCAAATCCCTCAAACTCCATAAATGCCAATACTTCTACTAAAGGTAATTCAACTTTATAATACAGTTCGTTCATATTATACTTTTGTATCTTTTCTTTTACTAAATTCTCAATTTTCGATACTATTTCAAGTTTAACTGAAAATATTTTAGCTCTATCTTCTAATGGAATATCTGTTATCTTTTTTCTATTTTTCCCTTTACCTAAAATATCATCTTCATCTTTAATATAAACAGATAAATACTCTTTTGCTAGTTCTTTAATACTGTAACTATTTTGTGAAGGGTTTATAATATATTGTCCTATCATACTGTCAAACGATATTGCCTTTAAATGTATTTTATTTTTTAGAAGTATCAAAATATCTTCTTTTAAATGATGTCCCTTCTTTTCTATATTCTCATCCTCGAATATATCCTTTAATTTCAATAAAACTTTTTCTTTAAAGTCTTCTTCAATTAAATCTATATAATACGTTTTTGTAGTTTCAGTTTTAATTGTAAGCCCTATTATTTTATCCCCTTGAATAAATTTTAAATATACACTTTTATTTTTATTTATGCTCTGTATTATACTATCTATTACTCCTAAATCTTGCACTATTTCATAATTACAATCAATGTCTACTAAATCATCAGATGCCTGATTGTCTTCTGTATTTTTGCGGATTTTATTTAATAGACTGTTAAACTCAAGTTTTCTATATAAATCTATGAGCTCGTTATAATCAGGTTCTCTCTTTCTTAATTCTTGCAAATCTACATTAATAGGCACTTCTGTTACAATTTTAGCCAATTTTTTACTCATGAAAGCCTGAAGCCTATTCTCAATTAATCTTTCTTTAAGTTTCTTCCCCGAGATACTTTCTAAATTCTCATATATGCCTTCAAGAGAACCAAATTCCTTTATAAGTTTAATCCCGGTTTTTTCACCGATTCCAGGTACTCCAGGAATATTATCTGATTTATCTCCCATCAATCCTTTTAAATCGATTAATTGATTTGGGTTTATCCCATACTTTTCTTTTACAGTTTGCTCATCATATATTTCAAGATTTGTTATTCCCTTTCTAGTTATCAACACCTTAATATTTTCTGTAGCTAATTGTAAATAATCTTTATCGCCAGTAACTAAAATAGTTTCTAATCCTTCTTTTTCACCTATTGATGCCAATGTTCCCGCAATATCATCTGCTTCAAACCCATCAATTTCTAATGTAGTTATATTTAATTTTTTGAGCACATCTTTTAAAATATCAAACTGCATAATTAATTCATCTGGAGTTTTAGCTCTATTCGCTTTATATTCTGTATATTCCTTATGCCTAAATGTCGGTACCTTTTTGTCAAATACAACACATATATATTCAGGAGAATATTCTTCAACTATTTTATTTAGCATCGTTAAAAAACCGTAAACTCCATTAGTATATATTCCGTCTTTAGTTTGTAATGGTGGTAATGCATGAAATGCTCTATGCAATAAACTATTACCATCAATTACCATAAATCTTTTTAATGACATTTAACCAACTCCTTAAAACTTCTTTAATATCTTGTTAATTTCTTATATTAAGTATATAAGAAATACAATGAATAGTAAACAAATCGAGTAGGAGGTAGATGATTAATTCATCTACCGACCTCTCACACCACCGTACGTACCGTTCGGTATACGGCGGTTCATTAGGTTAAGTTCAATTTCTTATACTGCATAGAGAATGTTTTAAATCCTTGATTTAGCCAATACTGATTATTTAATGTCTTATTTAATATAGGACTATTAGATATACGCCAGTACCCCTTTCGGGTATTAGCGTATTGCCATGCCTTATACTCTGGGACTCCTAATCTTTTAAGATTCTTAAATTTGGTCTTAATTTTCTTCCATT
>NZ_FQXO01000101.1 GCF_900129995.1 Caloranaerobacter azorensis DSM 13643
TAGATATGCACTCTAATCTTTACAAGTTACAGCCTTGTTAGACATACGAAGAATTAGCTTTAGCTAATCAACATCCAGCTTATTCGCAAAAACTCGTAAAGTAGAGATATCACTCTTTTTTAGGAGGATTTAAACCTCAAGGGGGAATACGAAAATCTCTATCTGTTTACGAGAACAATTATCTCAAATTGTTTTTTAAAGCACAAGTTTTTTAAGTTTTCATGCTACTAGGCAGGAGGAGTAGATGAAAACTTTTAGATAGGATATTTATTTTGATGTGTTTTACAAACTATATTATACAAGGGGAGAATTGGTTTAAAAAACACACTTTTAACAGCAGAAATTGAAAAAATTAAACAATGTCCAATTGGTAAATTCATCATCAAATTCATCTATCCGCTTGTCTTTTGTATCAGCAGTATGATACGTAAGATATACAACCCCATTTTCCTTTTTAGTTATTATAGTAGTATGATATCTTCTTAACGTACTAGAATCCATTAATTGGACTACATCTCCTATTTCACCATATACACTAACATCAGTATTATCAACATAATTTACATTAGGCACACGTGAAGCCCAATAAGCATAAAAGTCAACAACTCTAATCCATGAAGTCGATTCAGCCCATCTATATCCTTCATCAACAACATAAACTCTTTCGCTATACCAATAATCCGTTGTTTCCTTTACCCCAGTATAAACTCCAGATGAAGGTAAATGTTCATTGACTCCACCTGCATAGATACATTGTGAAATAAAATTAGTACAGTCAAAAGGCCATGTATTGTATGCAGGATTTCTTCTATTATACCAGCTATATGCATAATCCCTTGCCTGATATGGGTTATACCCAGATAGTTCAAATGTTTTATCCCCTTTTTCTTTTATTTTCTCATCTTGATTTATTATCTCTTCTTTAATCTCTTTAATTGTTTTGTCCTTAACATGAGCCGTTGTAAATTTTTTACAATATGGTTCCAACTGATATTTTTCCAATTCATAAAGATATTCAGCAAAATATGAATGTATAAGTCTGTAATCTGGGTGATTCATAAGGTTAGCATCTGCTTTTTCAAACATCTGCTTTACAATATAATCTGTATAATCCTTACTGCCAACTTCAATATTAATATTATTATCCTTTAAATAATCTAGAAAAATCTGTTCAATCTGCCCAAGTGTCATGTTATCTTCCATAACCCTTAACTCCCCTACCTCCCATCATTTAATTACAGTCCATACATTTAACTTTGTTGCTATATATTTACATTCTGTTGTAAACTTATTCTCTTAAGTATTTTATGAAAATGAAAGCGAATGCTTGAAAGAATTTAGTTAAAAAACTAGGCGAAAATTTTTGAGAAAATCCGTAGGTTTGACAGGAGGGCAAACCAGCATCCTACAAGACAGGATGTCTTGATTAGGTGCGTTAGGATTTTCTAAAAATTTAAGCCTTTAGTTTTTTCTAAATTCGTCTGCATGAGCGTCATTTTCATATATATTTCACTTTGTCAACAAGTTCCATTTATTCTCTAACAATCATTATATTCCTTTTTATTTGTAAATTTCCTAATTTGTATATAAACGTTAATTTATATATAATATATAATAATATAAATAATAAACTTAATAGAGGTATTCTTTATGAGTAAAAAGATACTTTTCCCATTAATATATATAATCGTTAACTTATTAGTTTTATTAATCTCTAAAAGCAGTAAACTTTTTCTAATATCAGGAACATTTAGCTTATTTTTAACTGCAACTATAATGAAGTTTTTCCCAAAATATATTAGCTATGAAGGAAAAAAACTCTCCAATGACGATTATTTTAGTCTTATACTAGCAGGAGTATCTTTTCTATTAATTGCTTTACTGTAATTATATTTAAACCTCAGTTTCAACAATACTATATACTACCGGAATAATAACTAACGTTAACAATGTTGACACTAACAATCCAAACATTAATGAAATAGCCATTGGCCTAAATAAATTACTTCCCGAAAACACTAGAGGAGTAAGTCCTATTATTGTTGTAGCTGTACTTAATATGATAGGCCTAAATCTCCTATTAGCAGCTTTAAAACACGCATTTTCTACAGATTCTCCATCTTTTCTAGCACTATTAATATAGTCTATTAATACTATTGCATTGTTTACAACAATTCCCATCAAACTAACCATGCCCAATAAAGCTGTAAAAGAAAATGGTTGTTTAAAAAGATACAATCCTAATATTGAACCTACAACAGACAATGGTATCGTTAAAGTCTGATTTTTTCTCTTTCTCCATCGAATGCTACTTCTACACCCTCCAAATCTATATCTTTTAATCTAGTTATTAACTCATTTTTACTTTATTTACATCTTTTCGAGATAATCCTACCCTAACAACCTAATTTCTATTCCTTATAATCACTACTGGCATTCCCTGCGATACTAATTCTCCTTCTTTATACAACTTTAATCCTCAGTTTTGAAATATTCTTATTATTTTCATCTGTACAAGAAACAAATAAAAATGAAATCAAACACATAACAATGATAAAAATTTTTCTTATAACAATTACCTCTAAAATAAATATTTTGAATAATTGTAGATAATTAGCACTTTATTATACTATTTCAATATTAATATCGTGAACTTATGTTCATTTTTAGTTTAAAAAAATTATTTAAATCCCAAATTATAATACTATAAAACAGATTTATTTCAAAAATTATATCATTTGGACAAATGACAAAATATTTAGTATTATAAATTCAAAATATGCATTTGAAAGGTAGGGATATTTTTGAACAAGGATATTCCCGAATTAAATAAAATATATGATACTCTAGTGAAGGTATCTAATGCAATAGTCAGCGTTATTAATGTCGATATAACAATTGTAGATAAAAATTTAAATAGAATTACCGCTACCGGTAAATATATAAGCAGTATCGGCAAAAAGATTGATAAGAGCTATCTTTTTGCATATGCACTAAAATATGGAAAGAGCTTTATTATAGAGAACCCGAGAGAACATATAGCATGTGAAGGCTGTCAAAATAAGGCTAACTGTAAGGAATTTGCTCAAGTCTGCTGCCCGATAAACGTTGATAGAAATATAGTTGGAATAATAGGACTTATCGCATTTAATGAAAAACAAAGAAATATCATTCTAGAAAAGAAAAAAAACTTATTAGATTTTTTAAATAGAATGGCAGATTTAATAGCTTCAAAATTAAAAGAAGATAAAAAAACTGAAGAAATCACATTAATGGCAAAAGAATTAGAAATTCTCGTCAATTCAATCGACACGGGAGTAATATTTACAGATGAAAATGGAAATATAGTTCGGTATAACTTAATTGCCGATGAAATTTTTCAACTGGATAAAAATAAAATCAAAAATATTAATACAATCGTAGATAATCTATCTATAAAAAATTTATCATCAATAGAAAAAAGTCTTCAAAAAAACAGGACTTTTAACTATAAAGTAAATAACTCAAGGTTTAGAGGTATATATAATGCCAAACCTATAATAATAAATAAAAAAATTATAGGTTATATATTTACTTTCAATAAAATGAAAGAAATAATTAAAGTGGTAAATGATGTTACAGGTAATAATAGAATTACTACATTTGAAGACATAATCGGCGAAAGTAGGGAAATAAGTTTAGTTAAAAATTATGCAAAAAAAATATCAAAAGGAACTTCAACTGTTTTAATACAAGGTGAAAGTGGAACTGGAAAAGAATTATTTGCAAGGGCGATACACTTCTCAAGCGATAGAAAAAATTACCCTTTTATACCTATAAACTGCGGGGCTATACCAGAGAACTTAATAGAAAGCGAACTTTTCGGATATGAAGAAGGGGCATTTACAGGGGCAAAAAAAGGTGGGAAAATAGGTAAATTTGAACTTGCTCATAAAGGAACGATTTTTTTAGATGAAATAGGAGATATGCCTATCCATTTGCAGACAAAATTATTAAGAGTCCTTCAAGAAAATGTAATATGCAGAATTGGAGGAAATACTTTAGTCCCTATTGATGTAAGAATAATAGCCGCTACAAATAAAAACCTTGAAAAAAAAGTCGAAGAAGGTGAATTTAGAGAAGATTTATACTACAGGCTAAATGTGATTCCAATACACCTGCCACCATTAAGGGAAAGATTAGATGATATCAAGCTTTTAGCCAATAAATTCCTAGACAGATTTAATATAAAGCTAAATAGAAACATAACCAAATTTTCGGAAGATGTAATAGCGCTATTTTTAAATTACAATTGGCCCGGAAATGTCAGAGAGCTTCAAAATGTAGTAGAATATGCGGTAAACATGTCAACAGATAATATTATAACTATCGACGATTTACCTAAACGTTTTAAAAATATGCATTCAGGAATTATTGTAGATAGTGATAATAAAATCACTCCAATTAGTGAGTTAGAAAAGCAGGAAATTATTAAAGCGCTTAAAGTATATGGCAATAGCAAAAAAGGCATAAATCAAGCTGCTAAAGCTCTTGGTATAAGTAGAGCTACAATTTATAGAAAGATAAAATTGTATGGATTAAAATAAGTCTCATTTTGAGAAAATAATCTCAATTTGAGACTTATTTTTTCTTTTTTTGTTCTCATTTTGAGACTTGATACGTTCAAAACAGGATTTTTTCAATTGGCATAAATATTGCAATTTTAATCTATTAGGATATTGCATTGCTTACGGTAATCAATCTATATGGAGGTGTATTTAATGAA
The DNA here is from genome assembly GCF_900129995.1 of Caloranaerobacter azorensis DSM 13643. Taxonomy (GTDB): domain Bacteria; phylum Bacillota; class Clostridia; order Tissierellales; family Thermohalobacteraceae; genus Caloranaerobacter; species Caloranaerobacter azorensis. The sequence goes on from NZ_FQXO01000101.1 coordinate 4,766, forward strand.
CATTAAAGACATTATCCTAGATACTTTAAAAAAAGAAGTAGTTCCTGCAATCGGATGTACTGAACCTGTTGCGGTAGCCCTTGCATGTGCAAAAGCTAAAGAACTTTTAGAAAGTGATGATGTTATAGAAACTGCTATTTTAGTGAGCCCTAACATATATAAAAATGGATTAGGTGTAGGAATTCCCAATACGAATGAAATAGGACTTGATATCGCTGCAGCTCTTGGAATTGTAGGCGGAAAATCTGAAAAAGATTTACGAGTGTTAGAAGATATTTCAGGTAAACAGGTTGATAAGGCTAAAAAAATGCTAGAAGAAGGGATTATTAAAATTGGAGTAAAAGATACTCAAGAGAAGGTTTATGTGGAAGTTAATTTAAAATCTAACTCTAATTATTCTAAAGTTATAATAAGAGAAATGCATAATAATTTTACCCATTTAGAAATTGACGGTAAAATAATTTTCCAAAATAGTCATGTCAGCCAATCTGAAAATAATCAGTCAGATGAATTATTTAATTTAAAAATTAGAGATATCATTAAGGAAATTGAAGAAATCGAACCTTCTAAATTAGAATTCTTGTTAGAAGGAATTGAAATGAATGAAAAAATTGCTAATGTAGCTCTTGAAAAAAAACTTGGAATCGGCGTTGGATATAGTATATATGAAAACATAAAAAATAATATTATTGCCGATGATTTAATAAATACTGCTGCGATGCTTACTGCTGCGGCTTCAGATGCAAGAATGTCCGGATTGAATATGCCTGTAATGAGTTCTAATGGAAGCGGAAATAATGGACTAACTGCTATACTCCCAATTGCAGCGTATAAGAAAAAATATGATGTCGACAACGAAAAGATTGCAAAAGCTCTAGCAATAAGTCATATAATAAACTGCTATGTTAAGTATTATATAGGGCGTCTGTCTGCTTTATGCGGTTGTGCGGTAGCTGCAGCTACTGGTTCTGGTGCTGCAATAGCTTATCTTATGGGAGCAAATTATGATCAAATAGATGGAGTTATAAAAAATATGATTGCAAATTTGAGTGGAATGATATGTGATGGTGCTAAAGTAAGCTGTGCATTTAAACTTGCAACGGCGGCTTCAACGGCTGTACAGTCTGCTTTGTTAGCGTTAAATGACAGTATCGCTCTTCCTAAAAACGGAATAGTCGCAGAAAGTGCAGAAGAGACGATTAAAAATTTAGGGATATTAAGTAAGAAAGGTATGAATACTACTGATAAAGTTATTTTAGAAATTATGAGTAAATAGATTTAAAACGTAACTAAAAATATATCTGCTGATTATGAAGCATTCAAGTAATAAAGTAATAAGGGACGGTTTTTCTATTTCCTTAAAGATACCCTAGAACCGTCCCCTTGTATCTTTTAAATTACTTCATCGATCCATACTTCTTCTACTGAAAAACTTTGCTCCATCATTTTTTTTACATCTAATGCTTCGTTATAATTGTTCACAGTTATAGCTACTTCTTCTCCATAGTGACTTGAATAAAATTTCAGTTCATCATTCCTATACAAATTTACAGTAAACCACTTAATATATCCTGAACTCGTTAGATAATCATTTAATAAAAGCCTTTTTATTCTATCATCAATTAAGCCCTTATAAACCAACTCATTAGTTTCAAAATTATCAATCTTTTCACCCAATAAACTAATATCTTCTATCGATTTTACATCATCTGACCAAAGTCTGAACTCATATCTATCTGCCGTCTTTAATGCAATAGATATAGCCTTCTCCCACCAATCATAACTTTTATATATATTTGCAAGTGGATTTTCTGATGAACTAATTATTTTTGCTGATATCCATATATTATACATTAAATACAATACCGTTGACTTATATCTATAAAAATCTTATAGAAAGCAACGCATACCTATAAATCTTTATAGATTTATAGATCTTATCCGATACTTCTATTATGAGGCTATAAGCCTACATAACTCGAAGTCGCTTCCTACTTTTATAGAATTGCACAGCTTAAAATTAAGCCAACGGTTTTCACCTCCTGCTTTATATCTCTGCTGTGCTTTTTTACTGCCCAATATACATATATTCCTTGCTCCGTTTAAATCAGCATTAACAATTTTATTTACAACTTTGTCTTT
>NZ_FQXO01000100.1 GCF_900129995.1 Caloranaerobacter azorensis DSM 13643
TATTATTCAATAATTTCAGTAACAACACCTGCTCCTACAGTTCTTCCACCTTCACGAATCGCAAATCTTAATCCTTCCTCTAATGCTATTGGTGTGATTAACTCTATTGTAAATCTTGCATTATCTCCTGGCATGCACATCTCTACGCCCTCTTCTAAATTAATTGTTCCTGTTACGTCTGTTGTTCTAAAATAAAATTGTGGTCTGTATCCATTGAAGAATGGTGTATGTCTTCCACCTTCTTCTTTTGTTAATACGTATACTTCTGCTTTGAATTTTGTATGTGGTGTGATTGTTCCTGGCTTAGCTAATACTTGACCTCTCTCTATTTCGTCCCTTTGTACTCCTCTTAATAATGCTCCTATGTTGTCTCCTGCTTGTGCTTCGTCTAACATCTTCCTGAACATCTCTACTCCTGTTACTACTACTGTTCTTGGTTCGTCTGTTAATCCTACTATCTCTACTTGGTCTTGTACTTTTAATGTTCCTCTTTCTACTCTTCCTGTTGCTACTGTTCCACGTCCTGTTATACTAAATACGTCCTCTACTGGCATTAAGAATGGTTTGTCTGTATCTCTTTCTGGTGTTGGTATTGTTTCGTCTACTTTCTCCATTAATTCTACTATCTTATCTCCCCATTCTCCATCTGGATCTTCTAATGCTTTTAATGCTGATCCTACTACTACTGGTGTGTTGTCTCCGTCAAATTCATATTCGTTTAATAATTCTCTTACTTCCATCTCTACTAATTCTATTAATTCTTCGTCATCTACCATGTCTGCTTTGTTTAAAAATACTACTATCTTTGGTACTCCTACCTGTCTTGATAATAATATGTGCTCTCTTGTTTGTGGCATTGGACCGTCTGCTGCTGATACTACTAATATCGCTCCGTCCATTTGTGCTGCTCCTGTTATCATGTTCTTTACGTAGTCTGCGTGTCCTGGACAGTCAACGTGTGCATAGTGTCTATTTGGTGTTTCGTACTCTACGTGTGCTGTTGATATTGTAATTCCTCTCTCTCTTTCTTCTGGTGCTTTGTCTATATTTTCAAATGCTACTGCTTCTCCTGTTCCATATCTCTTATTTAATACTGTTGTTATCGCTGCTGTTAATGTTGTTTTTCCGTGGTCTACGTGTCCTATTGTTCCTATGTTTACGTGTGGCTTTGTTCTCTCAAATTTTGCCTTTGCCATTCCTCTTCCTCCTTTATTTTCTTTTCTTAAGAAAACTATACCGGGTGTTTCTCGTATGTAGAAACACTTAAGTGGAGCCCATGACCGGGCTCGAACCGGTGACCTCTTGCTTACCATGCAAGTGCTCTGCCTACTGAGCTACATGGGCATTTTGCTACTTAAATAATTTTACTACTACAATTTTTCATTGTCAATACTAAAAGCCCACCGCTATATAAAACCTATAAATCTTTTGTTTCAAGGTACTTTTCTAGTTTCCTTTTTACCCGTTGCAATGCATTATCAATTGATTTTACATGCCTATTTAATTCAACGGCTATTTCTTGATAAGACTTGCCTTGAAGATAATATATAAGCACTTCCCATTCTAAATCACTTAAAATTTCCCCTATTTTATTTTCAATACTTTTGAGTTCTTCTCTACTAATAATCAATTCTTCTGGGTCCATTATTTTTACACCCGATAATATATCTAATAAAGTCCTATCTGATTCTTCATCATATATAGGTTTATTTAGTGAAATATAAGAATTTAAAGGGATATGCTTTTGTCTAGTTGCAGTTTTAATCGCTGTAATAATCTGTCTGGTTATACATAACTCAGCAAAGGCCTTAAAAGAAGTGAGCTTGTCCTGTTTATAATCACGAATAGCCTTATAAAGTCCAATCATTCCCTCTTGAATTATATCTTCCTTATCTGCCCCAATTAAAAAATATGATCTAGCTTTAGCCCTGACAAAATTTTTATACTTTTTAATTAAAAACTCCAGGGCTTCTGTATCACCATTCCTTGCACTTTCAACTATTTCCTCATCTTCCATATCATTATAATCATCACAATTATATTCCCTATGTACGCTAAGACCCACCAGCATCGCCTCCAGGAAAATGCTAAAAAAACTTAAAACTCTAAGGTTTATTATATATTAACCTTAACATTAAAGTCAAGCCAGTTCATATGTTTTTTCTCCATTTTTCAAGCTTTTTAAGCGTTTCACTATCGAGCCTAGAGAATATTAAATCATCAACTTGTTTCTTATTTTGTTTTGTATCGCTTCGGATTTTCCTTTTCATTTTGTTTACTTCCTCTTTAAGCTCTCTTGCAGATATCCTTATACCGCCTCTACCTAAAACAATTTGCTGTTCAGTCCAATCAGATGTAGCTACTTTAACCCTTTTCATTCTTCCTATAGAGTCTAACACTTTTTCTATATAATGGTCTGCCGTTTCCATTTCTTTAGTAAAAACAACCTCTATTCCATTTATTATTTCTTTTTTATTCATACTTCCTTTAACTAAATGTGCATCAAAAACTACTATAACTTTTATCCCAGCATATTCTTGGTATTCTCCCATAATCTCAATAAGTTTATCTCTTGCTGCCTCTAAACTTATCTCTTTAAGCTCTTTTAAGTCAGACCATGCATTAATAATATTGTAGCCATCTATAAATAAATATTCATCATACTTTTTCTTCATATTAACGCCCCAAACTCCTCTGTCTTAATACTTCATAGATCAAGATAGAAGCGGCAACAGATGCATTTAGAGATGTAACTTTTCCCTTCATAGGTATCTTCACTAAAAAATCGCATTTCTCTTTAACTAAACGACTTATTCCCTCTCCTTCGCTACCTATTACAATCGCTAAAGGTCCCCTTAGATCTTTTTCATAATAGTTAGATTCTCCATCCATATCTGCTGCACATACCCAAATACCATTTTCCTTTAATTTTTCAATCGTATAGACAATATTAGAAACTTTCGCTATTGGTAAATATTCTATAGCCCCAGCAGAACTCTTAGCAACCACTGGAGTTAATCCAACCGATCTTCTTTTAGGTATAATAATCCCATGGGCTCCTGCACATTCAGCAGTCCTCATAATAGCTCCTAAATTATGCGGATCTTTTACCCCCTCTAATATTATTATAAATGGGTCTTCTTTAAGATTTTCGGCATAGTTTAATATATCTTCAACCGTTTTATATTCATAAGCCGAAGCTATAGCTATAACACCTTGATGTGAACTTGTATAAGAAATAGAATCTAATTTATTCCTATCTACATACTGTATTACAATTCCTCTTTCTTTAGCTATTGCTTTTATCTTCTTTATAGAACCTTTTTCAGCACCTTTTGCAATCATTATTTTTTCAATATTCCTATTTGATTTTAATGCTTCTAATACAGGATTTCTTCCTTCTATTAATCCTCGGTTTTGCAACGCTATTCACTCCTTAAACCTTTGGTATAAGATTTTTAAACTTTTCTCTTACTTCTTTCATCTTTCCACACGACATACTGCCTTCTGGACAATCGCCATATAAACAAGCAGGTCCTGAATACTTAAAAAGTGTAGGCGCAACACCTTTAACCAGTCTTAACATCTCTATTGCCAAATTTCTAATCTCCCATTGAGCTCTATTACAACATCTATGCCTGAAAAAATTAAATAAAGAACGTGCATTCATTGTAAAAACAATTTTAGTTTCACAGGCATTAGGAAATATGTATCGAGCATCCTCAATAGCCCTTTTTTCAGCAATTTTTCTAGCCTTATTTTCAGGATATCCTTCATTTATTAATTTATTCAAAACGTCTCGATATAGAATTTCTGTCAATTGATTATATCGCTCCTGATCTTCCTCCATAGCTTTGATAAACATTCTTTTAGCCTGTTCGTTATCTCTTATAGAAGGAGGTATAATGTATTCAAACTGATGAAGTTTAACATACCTTTGCGATTGTTGAGAATACGAAGCTATTCTATGGCGAACCAACTGATGTGTAAGTACTCTACTTACACCCTCTACTGCAAAAGTAAATGTTGCATGTTCTACAGGAGACTCATGCCCTAAATTCATAAGCATATCAAGAAATTTTACTACTTTATCGTCATCTAAACTTTCTTCTATCTTTTCAATCCCAACAGGTGAATAACACAATTTAGCAGCAGATGCTACTAGCTTTTCCGGTTCAGGGGTATATCTCAATAATTTAACCTTTAATTCAGTTGCCAATTTAATACTCCTTTCACATTTTAATTTTAAAGTTAAGGATAAGGCTTTTTTAACCTTATCCTTCAGACTGTTGAAAAAGTAAAATATTTTATGAAAATGACGCTCATGCGGACGAATTTAGAAAAAACCAAATTCTTCAAGCATTCGCTTTCATTTTCATAAATATCTAAAAATACAAGTTTATAAGCAGTCTAGATAAGTTTTTTAACCTTATCCTTCATTTTCTGCATACATATTAATAATCATATTAAATATCTCATATATCCTTTCATTATCTCCTATAAGATACAAAAAACCCATTAATGTTTCAAAACCCGTTGCATACTTGTAGTCAATTAGTTCAGCATTTTTAGGAGCAGAACCAGATTTAGCGTTCCGCCCCCTTTTAATTATAGACCATTCTTCTTCAGTAAGTTTATCTTGCAAATTGTGAACAATATCAGCTTGAGCTTTAGCTTTAACATATTTAACCGCTTCTTTATGCAATTCATTTACAGAAATATTTTTCTTACTTAATAAATATGTTCTTATTAATAACTCATAAATAGCATCTCCAATATAGGCTAACTGTAAGGGCGATAACATCTTAACCTTATTTTTATCCCAACCTCTTCCTCCAAATATCATTGTATCAAAGTAATCATCTACCATAAACTATATTCTCCTCCATTTTGTACCTTCTTTAGTATCCTCAAGTATTATGCCTTTTTCTTTTAGCTCGTCTCTAATCTTGTCCGCTAATTGATAGTTTCTTTCCCTTCTCGCTCTATTTCTTTCTTCAATAAGTTTTATGATTTCCTCATCTACTATTTCCTCTTTCTTTGAAAGTATCCCTAAAATACCACTCAATTCAATTAATGTATCATAAGCCTTTTTGACAATCTCTTTAGGGCTTTCTGTATTAATATTAGTATTTGCATATCTGACTAATTCAAAAAGTGCAGAAATTGCATCCGCAGTATTTAAATCGTCTTCCATGCTTGATATAAATTTTTCTTTAAATCTATCAATATCATTAATTACTTTCTTATCATTATCTGATAATTCTTCATCTTTACTTATCCCTAATAAATGCTCTAAATTTCTTTTTCCGTTATACAATCTATCTAATCCATTTTTAGCCTGCTCTACAAGTTCTTTGCTGAAATTTATCGGACTTCTATAATGAGCCGATAATATGAAAAATCTCAATACTTCCAAATCAAATTCTCTGCTAATTTCTCTAACCGTAAAGAAATTCAAATTTGATTTAGACATTTTTTGACCATCTACATTTACCATTGCATTATGAAGCCAATAATTAGCAAATGGTTTTCCATTTAGACTTTCACTTTGTGCTATTTCATTTTCATGGTGTGGAAACTGCAAATCTTCTCCACCTGCATGAATATCTATTGTATCTCCTAACAACTTTTTCGCCATGACAGAACATTCAATATGCCATCCCGGTCTTCCCTTACCCCATGGACTATCCCATGAAGGCTCGCCTAACTTTTCTTTTTTCCAAAGTGCAAAATCGGTAGGATTTCTCTTTTCTTGATTTACCTCTATCCTAGCTCCCGCAATAAGTTCTTCTATATTTTTCTTCGAAAGTTTACCATAATCTTTCATTTTAGTTGTATCAAAGTATACATTACCATTTACATTATAAGCATATCCTTTCTCTTCTAATCCTTTAATAAACTCAATAATGTCAGAAATGTGTTCAGTTGCTCTGGGATGGATTGTTGTTTCTTCTTTCAACGAAAGCCCTTCAGCATCTATAAAGTATTCTTTTATAAACCTATCAGCTATTTCTCTAACAGTCGTCTCTTCTTCATTAGCCTTTTTTATCATCTTGTCATCAATATCTGTAAAATTTACGATATAGTCAACATCATATCCTTTATACTCAAAATATCTTCTTAATGTATCAAATACTACTAATGGTCTTGCATTTCCTACATGAATGTAATTATATACTGTCGGTCCACATACATACATTGTAATTTTATTAGGATTTATTGGCTTAAATTCTTCTTTAGTCCTAGTTAAAGTATTATAGAGTCTCATTGTTTTTTCCTCCTTTCAATTTGTAAACAATATTCTCTAATTCTGTAACTCTCTTTTTCAAACTCTCCAACTCTTGTGCTATTGGATCTGGTAATCTAACCTGATCTAAATCAATTTCTCTTTTCATATTTGAAACTTTTTTATTGTCTTTAACTACAATTCTACCAGGTATTCCTACAACCGTGCAATTTGGAGGCACTTCTTTTAATACAACAGCTCCTGCACCAATTTTTGAATTGTCTCCTACTTTAAACGGCCCTAACACTTTAGCACCACTGCTTATTACAACATTGTTCCCTATAGTCGGATGTCTTTTCCCCTTTTCTTTCCCTGTACCTCCTAATGTTGCTCCTTGATATATTGTTACATTATCACCTATTTCAGCGGTTTCTCCAATAACTACACCCATACCATGATCAATAAAAATCCCTTTCCCTATTTTCGCACCTGGATGTATTTCTATCCCTGTTAAAAATCTACCAATATGGGATAACAACCTTGCAATTAAAAATAATCTTCTTTTATAAAACCAATGTGCTATTCTGTATATTATTATTGCATGTAAACCGGGATAACATAAAATTACTTCTAATAAACTCTTAACTGCTGGGTCTCTTTCAAAAACGGCTTTAATGTCTTCTCTAATAATTCTAAACACACTCAATCAACTCCTGCTTTAAATACTGCCAATCGAGTAGGAGGTAGATGATTAATTCATCTACCGACCTCTCACACCACCGTACGTACCGTTCGGTATACGGCGGTTCATTAGGTTAAGTTCAAACTTGAACTCTGGCTTTCGCTATTGATGATGCCGAAGGTATACTACACGCTTCCTTCCTATCTTGGACTTCCAGTCCTACTTCAGTCGGAGAGCCTTCATATGAAGTTTTCTGTGGTCTTTGCATACCTCTCGAATCTTTCAATGCTACTTACCTCCCTAATGTTCGGTCCTTCCCTATCTATCCTAGGTTTTGATAGGTACTATGACCTCTG
>NZ_FQXO01000099.1 GCF_900129995.1 Caloranaerobacter azorensis DSM 13643
TAGTTTCCAGCAAAAATCGGAAAATCTCAAATTTTTAGTGCTTATTCTGAAATTCTTATAAATCAACGGACTATCGCCCTAAAAAATTTTCAAGTGCTAAATTTCTGTTGTTTAAATTTTCTAATCGTCTCAGCAACATCGCTTGAATTAAACACAGCAGAACCTGCTACTAAAACATTCGCTCCACATCTGACAACATTCTCTGCGTTTTCTAACTTTATCCCGCCATCAACTTCAATATCAATGTTTAAATTTTTTTCATTTATTAAATCTCTTAATTTTCTTATTTTCATTCCAATATTATTTATAAATTTTTGACCACCAAATCCCGGATTTACAGTCATTATCAATACCATATCAATATCTTCAATTATATATTCAATAGTAGAAAGAGGTGTAGAAGGATTTAATGCAACACCTGCTTTAATACCATAACTTTTTATTTGCTGAATAGTTCGATGTAAATGTACCGTTGCTTCTTGATGTACAGTGATAATATCAGCTCCAGAGTCAACAAATTCTTTTATATATCTTTCGGGTTCTTCAATCATCAAATGAACATCAAAAGGTAATCTAGTTACACTTCTTAAATTTTTAATAACGGGTGGACCGATAGTAATATTAGGTACAAATCTTCCATCCATAACATCTAAATGTATTAAATCGGCTCCTCCCTTTTCTGCCTTCTTAATATCTTCACCTAATCTACTAAAATCTGCTGATAGAATTGATGGTGCTATCTTAACCATATCTAATACCTCCTATTCTTCTTGAGTTCCTCTAAAAACATCAAATAATTGTTATATCTAGTTTTACTAATTTTATTTTCTTCAACTGCTTTTTTAACAGAACAATCAGGCTCTTTATAATGTCTACATCCTACAAATCTACACTCTCCACTAAACTCATTAATTTCTCTAAAATATAGACTTAAATCTTCTTCTTCCATAAAATCTATATTTAATGAACTAAAACCAGGAGTATCAACCACCCAACCTCCTATGTTTAGCTCTAGCAATTCCGCTCTTCTAGTAGTATGTTTTCCTCTATTAGTTTTACGGCTAACTTCTCCCGTTTTTAGTTGCAAATCAGGTTGTATATTATTAAGTAAAGTCGATTTCCCAACCCCTGAAGGCCCTGCAAAAACTGTTATTTTATTCATTAATATTTGTCTTAATTCATTAATTCCAATTCCTGAAACACAACTCGTATTAATAACTTTGTATCCCGCCTTCAGATAAACATCATTTAAAAATTTCAACTCTTCTTCTGATATCAGATCTATTTTATTGAAACAGATAACTATATCCAAATCTTTAAATTCCGCTAGAAGTAAAAATCTATCTAATAACCATAAATTCGGATCCGGGTTTTTTACTGCAAAAACTATTATAACCTGATCTACATTTGCAACAGGGGGCCTAAATAATTCAGTTTTCCTTTCAAATATTTCCTCTATAAAACCTGTATTATCTTCACGTGATATTCTTATTTTTACTCTATCTCCTACTAATGGGGTTATTTTCTTTTTTCTAAAAAGTCCTCTAGCTCTGCATTCATATATTTTATCATCAACTTTTACGTAATAAAAACCTCCTATACCTTTAACAATTATCCCTTCTAACATTAACAACCCCCCTTAGAAGTTAATATCTTTCTGTTCATAAAACTCACCGTCATAATATATTTCATATTTAACCTCGCCTTTTCCTGAAATGGTTACAGATATTCTCTCTTCTTTAGTTTCATGAACTTTATTATATATAATCTCTTTAGATTGCCCTTGTATTTTATATATTTTCACTTCTACTTTTTCTCTATCTTGTGGAAGAGGAATAATCAACTGTAAAACTTTTTCTTGCTCTTGTACACTATTCTGCTCACTTTGTGCTGCCTGTTCTTCTTTCTTCTTATTATTGTTTTCTGTTAAATTACTATCATTTTGTCCATCTGCATTTTCTGTACTTGGCCCGCTACTTACAATCAAATCAATTGTCGTGTTTTCCTCAACTTCAGCTCCTGCAGGATAACTTTGCCATGTTACTAAGTTTTTAGGAACATCATTATTGAGCTCATACTTCACTTCTCCCAATACAAATCCATTAGATATAATTTCTTTCTTGGCATTTTCTAAATTTAATCCTATTAAATTAGGCATAATTACATAATTTATTTTAGGCCCTTGACTAATTACAAAATTTACTTTAGTACCCTCCGGAACCATCGATAATGGTTCTGGCTCCTGGCTTATTATTATCCCCTCGGGATAAATATCACTAAACTGGTGAACTATTTTCCCCTGTTCAAGACCAACTCTACTTAAAGCTACTTCAATATCACTAGAATATTTATTGAGTAAATCAGGTACTTTCACTAATTTCTCGCCTTTGCTTACTACTACTTCTATTGGATAACCCACCTTAACTTTGTCTTCGGGATCTACATCTTGTGATATGATATACCCTTCTTTATAGTCTTTACTGTAAACTCTTTTCTTAACAACAAACCTTAACCCTAAACTCTCAATTTTTTGCTTGGCAACATCCTCATGCAAACCAACAATCAAAGGAACCTCTACTTCTTTAACAAACAAGTAATCTTTAATGTGTAGAAAACCTACAGCTAAAGCACTAGTAAGAACTAATGCTAGCAATATCGCAGAAATCGTTATTACTTTATTTGATTTATTCTTTTTATCTTTTTTATTTTTATTATTATTTTTTTTATTCATAAGCATATCATCCTTTATCGCTGGAATTACTCTTGTTGGTGAATCATCATAGTTATTAATCTCTACATAACTTCCATCTTTTAATTCTTTAGCCTTTTCAAGATCCTTTAACAATTCTTCAGCACTATCGTATCTTAAACTCTGATCCTTTTCAACACATTTTAAAATAATTTTTTCTAAACTTTCTGGAATAGTCTTAACAAACTGTCTTGGGGTAACAATATCTTCTTGTATATGTTTAATAGCAACTGAAATAGGACTATCGCCCTCAAAAGGCACTCTACCTGTAACCATTTCATACATTACTATTCCTAAAGAATAGATATCTGATTTTTCATTAGTATATCCTCCTCTTGCCTGTTCAGGTGAGAAATAATGAACAGAACCAATCACATTACTCGTATTAGTAACCGTAGAAGTAGTAGCTGCCTTAGCTATTCCAAAGTCAGTAACTTTAATTCTCCCATCATCAGATACTAAAATATTATGAGGTTTTATATCCCGATGAACTATATGATTCTTATGAGCATGACTCAATGCCCTAGCTATCTGTATGGCTATATCAATAGTTTCTTCATAACTTAATCTGCCCTTTTCTCTAATAAGTTCTTTTAACGTTTTACCTTTTACATACTCCATAACTATATAATATATATCACCTTCTACACCCACATCATAAATATTTACAATATTAGGATGCGAAAGGCTTGCAGCCGCTTGCGATTCTCTTCTAAATTTATTAATAAACTCTTCATTATTTATAAATTCAGTTCTTAATACTTTAATTGCAACATACCGATTCAAAAGTTTACACTTAGCTTTATATACTAAAGCCATGCCTCCGCCGCCAATTTTCTCGACTATTTCATACCTATCTCCTAAAAGTCTGCCTTTCACTACTCTCACCTCTTTTCTATTCAATTCTTATCGCCAAAACTGTAGTATTGTCAAAACCGCCCCGTTCATTAGCTATATATGTCAATTTATCACAAGCCTCTTGCATATTCTCTGATGATAACATTATTTTTAAAATATCTTTATCGCTAACCATATTAGATAACCCATCAGTACACAAAATAATAATATCTCCAGTTAAAATATCTATACTAGTTATATCAACCTTTACTTCTTTTTCTGTACCTATAGCTCTAGTTATAATATTTTTTTGCGGATGATTAATTGCCTCTTCTTCTGTTATACTTCCATTTCTAACTAACTCAGCTACTAAAGAATGATCTTGTGTCAATTGAATTAATTTACTCTCTCTAATAAGATAAGCTCTACTATCGCCAACATGTCCTATATATATTTTGTTGCTTTTAATAAAAGCCAATGTAACTGTTGTTCCCATCCCTGAAAATCTTTCATTCTCCAAAGATTGTTTATAAATTTTATAATTAGCTCTTGATAAAGCTAAATTTATAAAATAAGGTATCTCTATTTCATCGTTTAATAATTTATCTTTAAATTCGTATAATACTTCTTTCATCGTACTTATTGCGAGCATGCTGGCAACCTCACCTGCATTTTGCCCGCCCATACCATCAGCTACAACAAATAATGGTAACTCATCAATGTCGGAACAATAGTATGAATCTTGATTAATCTCTCTTACAATACCTGTATCGGTACAAAAACCAACATCCATATTATCCCCTCACTTTTAAAAAACAAAATCTTATATTTTTTTATTAATATAATATTACAATCGATTTTCATTCATATAATCTCTTCTTAACTGCCCACAAGCTGCATTAATATCTCCGCCCATCTCTCTTCTAACAGTCGTATTTATATTTCTACTTTCGAGTATCTCTTTAAATTTTAACACATTTGTACCCTTTGAAGTTTTAAAATTAGCTTCCTTTATCGGATTTAATGGTATTAAATTTACATGACACAACATACCTGATAGTAATTTAGCCAACTCATTAGCATGCCTTTCAGAATCATTAACACTGTTAATCAATGTATACTCAAAAGTAACTCTCCTATTTGTTTTATTAATATAGTATCTACAAGCGTCTAATATGTCCTTAATTGTATATTTATTAGCTATTGGCATAATCTTTTTCCTCTCATCATCAAATGCCGAATGTAATGATATTGATAGTGTAACAGGTATTTTAAGATTAGCTAAATCATAAATCCTTGGCACTATACCACATGTAGAAAGAGTAATATGTCTATAACCTAGGTTCTGTCCGCTTTTACAATGTATAAGTTCTAAAAACTTTATTACATTATTAAAATTATCTAACGGTTCTCCACTTCCCATTAAAACTATATTACTTACTTTAACATTTAAATCCTTCTGTATCTGATACACTTGATCAACAATTTCGCCTGGTGTAAGATTTCGTATAAAACCACCTTTTGTAGAAGCACAAAATGAACATCCCATTTTGCAGCCAACTTGTGTAGAAATACATACAGATATTCCATGTTTATACTTCATCATAACACTTTCTATTATATTACCATCTTCAAGTAAAAAAAGATATTTTTTCGTTTCATCGATTTTAGAATCCAATCTCTTAACTATTTGCAATTTAGTTATTTTATATTCCTGATCCAGCTTGTCCTTTAGTATTTTAGAAAACTCAGTTATATCATCTATTGAATTTATCATCTTCTTATGAATCCATTTAAAAGCTTGCTGCCCTCTAAAAGATTTTTCTCCAATACTTTCAAATAAATTTTTTAGTTCATCTAATGTTAAAGATTTTAAATCTTTTCTATTCAAAAAACCCCTCCCAAATTCTATTTTTCATCTTTTTATTATAGCATATCTAAATTATATAGTAATTACTAGTAAATTTTAATCAATTTTGCAATAAAAAATCCATCTGTTCCATGAATATTAGGAAAAAGTTCAATATATCCGTCTCTACCGTTAATTTTCATATCATCACAGTTAACCTCTTCTATCGGAACAAATTTATACATCGGATTTTCCGATAAAAATCTATTAATTAGCTTTATATTTTCCTCTCTTTCTATTGTGCATGTACTGTATACTAAAATACCATTTTGTTTTAAATAACGACTACTATTTCTAAGAATATTATACTGTATCTGACTAATCTCTTTTATATCTTCTAAACTCTTATTATATTTTATTTCTGGCTTTCTTCTTATTAGTCCGAATCCAGAACATGGAACATCTACCACACAATAATCTATTTTTCCCACTAAATCATCGTCTAATACTAGAGCATCAAAAACTTCTGTCTCAATAATATCGATACCTAATCTTTGTGCATTTTGTTCGATTAATTTAAGTTTATGCTCATGTATATCTCTAGCAATAATCTTACCCTTATTATTCATTTTCTGAGCTATATGAGTAGTTTTACCTCCAGGTGCACTACACACATCTAAAATTAAACTGCCTTCTTTAGGATTTAATATCTGCCCTACAAGCATTGAACTCTCATCTTGAATTTGAAAATATCCTTTCTTAAACTCATCTGTGTCAGTAATTTTAATAGGATTTTCAACTACTATTCCATCATCTGCATACCTAGTCTCATAAACTTTTAAACCCATATCACTGAATTTTCTCATAAGATTATCTCTACTAATTTTTAGTGTATTTACCCTTATATTTAATTTAGGTTTTTTGTTATTAGCTATACACAATTCCTCAGTAAACTCAAAACCAAATTCATTAACCCATCTTTCAATCATCCATTCTGGATGTGAATACTTTATTGAAAGATATTTTATAGGCATCAACTTTTTATCAGGAATTTCGATATTATTTTTGTTTCGAGAAATAGTACGTAATATTCCATTAACAAAACCAACTGTCCCTTTATGACTATATTTTTTTGCTAATTTAACCGACTCATTACACGCTGCACTATCCGGTACTCTATCCATAAAAATTATCTGATAAATTCCCAACCTCAATATTTCCTTCACTATTGGTGATATTTTACTGAATCTAACTTTTGAGTATCTCTTAATAATCCAATCTATAAATATTAAATTCTCTAATACACCATATACTAATTCTCTAATAAACAATTCATCTAATTCATTAACATTTAATCTTAAATTCCTATTTATCGATATACTAGAATAAGCCTTTTTTACATCTACTTCATACAATATTTTCAATGCAATTTCTCTTGAATTTTTCATAATACATTTTCCCGTTGACTTATATCTATAAAAACCTTATAGAAAGCAACGCATACCTATAAATCTTTATAGATTTATAGATCTTATCCGATACTTCTATTATGAGGCTATAAGCCTACATAACTCGAAATCGCTTCCTACTTTTATAGGATTGCACAGCTTAAAATTAAGCCAACGGTTTTCACCTCCTGCTTTGTATTTCTGCTGTGCTTTTTTACTGCCCAATATACATATATTCCTTGCTCCGTTTAAATCAGCATTGATTATTTTATTTACAACTTTGTCTTTGAATAACCCTCGTTTAACTCGCTTCCCATTTAAAGCATTAGTTAAATCAAGGTTATATTGTAGTAACTTTTGCATTATTTTTATATCTTCTGTTAAGCTGCTTACTTTTGATGTGTAGCTTTCATCTAC
>NZ_FQXO01000098.1 GCF_900129995.1 Caloranaerobacter azorensis DSM 13643
TTGAGAAGTCAGCAGAGGTCATAGTACCTATCAAAACCTAGGATAGATAGGGAAGGACCGAACATTAGGGAGGTAAGTAGCATTGAAAGATTCGAGAGGTATGCAAAGACCACAGAAAACTTCATATGAAGGCTCTCCGACTGAAGTAGGACTGGAAGTCCAAGATAGGAAGGAAGCGTGTAGTATACCTTCGGCATCATCAATAGCGAAAGCCAGAGTTCAAGTTTGAACTTAACCTAATGAACCGCCGTATACCGAACGGTACGTACGGTGGTGTGAGAGGTCGGTAGATGAATTAATCATCTACCTCCTACTCGATTATCTGTTTAGTCCATGATGTTATTGAAGTAATAAATTGGAAATAACTTGACATAAGTTACAAAAAGTAATAAAATAAAAGCGGAAATTGGTAATTGTTTGTTGTTACTTAAAGATTAAAAAATACAGGTAACAACTCATAAGCCGAGTTTACTCGGTTTATATTTTATATTTTATTAAAATTGAAAGTCGGAATTTAAAAATCCGGTAATAGGAATCGATTTTTTATAAGGTTATGTTTTATGGGATAACGTAACTTGAAAAGAAAATAGTAGAGGAGGTGCTTTATTATTGTAGAAATATTGATAGCAATAACAGGCGTTGGAATTGGGACTATAACTGGTTATTTAATCAGAAAAGGAATTGCAGAAGGTAAAATTAAAAGTGCTGAGGAAGCTGCAAAGAAAATAATTGAAGAAGCTCAAAGGCAAGCTGAAACTAATAAAAAAGAGCTTTTACTAGAAGCTAAAGAAGAAATTCACAGAATGCGAAATGAAGTTGAAAGAGAAAACAGGGAAAGAAGAAGTGAATTGCAAAAGTTAGAGAGGCGATTAGTATATAAAGAAGAGATGTTAGATAAAAAAAGTGAAATGTTGCAGCATAAAGAAGAGTCCTTAGCAAAAAAGATAAAGGAATTAGAAGAAAAAGAAACGTCTATTGATGAACTGTATCAAAAGCAAATTGAGGAATTAGAAAGGTTGTCGGGATTAACATCTGAAGAAGCAAGAGAAATCTTGTTAGGCGATATTAAAAAAGAAGTGACACATGAAGCTGCTGTTATGATTAAAGAAATAGAAAGTAAAGCAAAAGAAGAAGCAGATAAAAAAGCGAGAGAAATCATTTCGTATGCAATACAGAAATGTGCGGCAGACCATGTGGCTGAAACAACAGTAACTGTTGTTTCTTTACCAAACGATGAAATGAAAGGTAGAATTATAGGAAGAGAAGGTAGAAATATTAGAACTTTAGAAACTTTAACTGGAATTGATCTTATAATAGATGATACACCAGAAGCTGTTATTCTTTCAGGTTTTGATCCAATTAGAAGAGAAATCGCCAGGATAGCACTTGAAAAATTAATAGTTGATGGCAGAATACATCCGGCTAGAATAGAAGAAATGGTTGAAAAAGCAAAAAGAGAAGTGGAAGCTCATATACGTGAAGAAGGAGAACAAGCAGCTTTTGATTGTGGAGTACATGGTTTACATTCAGAACTAATAAGACTTTTAGGCAGATTGAAATTTAGAACAAGCTATGGTCAGAATGTATTAAAGCATTCTATAGAAGTATCACATTTGGCAGGACTTATGGCAGCCGAGTTAGGTGCAGATGTGAAAATAGCAAAACGAGCTGGCTTATTACACGATATAGGGAAAGCGGTTGACCATGAGATGGAAGGACCACACGTTACTATAGGTGCAGATTTAGCAAGAAAATATAGAGAATCTAAAGAAATAGTACATGCAATAGCTGCGCATCATGGAGATATCGAACCGCAAACAGTAGAAGCAGTGTTAGTTCAAGCGGCAGATGCTATTTCAGCAGCTCGCCCAGGAGCAAGAAGGGAAACATTAGAGGCATATATCAAGAGATTAGAAAAATTGGAAGAAATCGCAAACTCTTTTGAAGGTGTTGAAAAATCTTATGCAATACAGGCAGGTAGAGAAATACGTGTTATGGTAAAACCAGAAGAGGTATTTGATAATGATATAGTACTTATTGCTAGAGAAATTGTTAAGAGGATAGAAAGTGAATTAGAATATCCAGGACAAATCAAGGTTAATGTAATTAGAGAAACAAGAGCTATTGAATATGCGAAATAAAGGGAAGATATTTCTTCTCTTTATTTTATAATATAATGTTTTAAATAAATCAAAAAATTTGAAATAAATTTAAAAAATTTTTTTAGGAAAAGAGGATTTTTTTGTTATTTGTAGAATAAATGTATTGTAGTGTAATAATAAGTTTATTAATTAATTATAAATACAAAAGGGGGCTTTATAAATGGATGTATTAAAAGTATCAGCAAAGTCAAATCCAAATTCTGTCGCAGGAGCATTAGCAGGTGTATTGCGTGAAAAAGGTTCTGCAGAAATTCAAGCAATAGGTGCTGGGGCGCTTAATCAGGCAGTTAAAGCGGTAGCAATAGCTAGAGGATTTGTTGCTCCTAGTGGTGTGGACTTAGTGTGTATACCAGCTTTTACTGACATTGAGATTGATGGGGAAGAAAGAACTGCAATCAAATTAATTGTACAACCTAGATAAGTTCGGGAAAACCTGCATTATTGCAGGTTTTTTGTTTATAAAGTATAATTTTCTAAGGAGCGATTGAAATGAAAAATCAAAGAAATAGACAATTCCCTTCAAAAATAAGTACTACATCTTTTGTAAAATTGTATATATTGCATTTATTGAGAGAAAAAAGTTATTATGGTAATGAAATAATTGAAGAAATAAAGCGCAGATTAAATTTTAAATGGGAGCCAAGTCCTGGTATGGTATATCCATTGTTGAGAGAATTAGAGGAAAATGGCTATATTACAGGTTGGTGGATAGAGCCAGATAAAAGGTCTATAAGGAAATATAGGATTACAAATGAGGGATCTGAACATTATAAAAGAATAAAATTGTTGTATGAAAGTATATTTATAGATTCTTTGGATATTATTAAATGTATATTGACAGATATATACGGCAGATAGTATTAATTTTTATTAATATTTCTAAGTAATGAAGGATATTAAACTAATAATGTAGAAAAACCCTTATTGTTTGATATAAATTATCTATGGAGGGGTAAAAGATATGGATTTTAAATTATCGGAAAAAGCATTAAGCATATCACCATCTGTAACATTGGAAATAACAGCTAAAGCGAAAGAAATGAAACAAAGAGGTATAGAAGTCATAAGTTTTGGTGCTGGTGAACCTGATTTTGACACACCTAAAAATATACAAGAAGCCGGTATTAAGACAATTAAAGAAGGAAATACTCGATATACTGCTTCAGCTGGCGTTTTAGAGTTAAGAGAAGCTATTTGTCAGAAATTGAAAAAAGATAATAATATAGAGTATACTCTTCAAAATATAATTGTATCGAATGGAGCTAAACATTCGATATTTAATGCTTTGACTGCTATTCTCAATCAGGGAGATGAAGTTATAATTCCTGTGCCTTATTGGGTAAGCTATCCTGAAATGGTTAAATTAGCAGGTGGAAAGCCTATATTTTTAGAAACTAAAGAAGAAGAGGGTTTTAAATATAACGTAGAAGAGTTGAAAAAATCAATAACAGATAAGACGAAAGCTATAATTATAAATTCACCTAGTAATCCAACAGGAGCTGTTTATGATAGAGAAGAGTTAGAACAAATAGCAAAAATAGCAATTGATAATAATATTTTTATAATATCTGATGAAATTTATGAAAAATTAATTTATGATGGGAAAAAACACATAAGTATAGCTTCTCTTAATAAAGAGATTAAAGATTTAACTATTGTAATTAATGGTATGTCAAAAGCTTATGCAATGACTGGATGGAGAATAGGTTTTGCAGCTGCTCATGCAGAAATCATTAAAGCTATGACTAATATTCAAAGTCATACAACTTCAAATCCTTGTACTATATCACAGTATGCTAGTTTAGAAGGTTTAAAAGGTGAACAAAAAGATATTGAATATATGAGGAATAAATTTGAAGAAAGAAGAAATTATATGGTTGATAGAATAAATGCGATTAATGGATTAACTTGTAGAAAACCTTCGGGTGCTTTTTATGTTATGGCTAATATTGTTCAGATTAAAGGTAAGGAAATTAAAGGCAAAAAAATTAACAGTTCATTAGATTTTGCTAATTTGTTGTTAAACGATATAAATGTTGCAGTTGTACCTGGTATTGCTTTTGGTGCAGATGATTATATAAGATTGTCATATGCAACTTCTATGGAAAATATAATGGAGGGATTAAATAGAATCGAAGCCTTATTAAAGTAGAAGAAGAGAGGAGTCGAAGTAATGAAAGATAAATATGAAAATCCATTAATAACAAGATATGCAAGTAAAGAAATGGCACAGATTTTTTCTCCTACAATGAAATATAGGCTTTGGAGAGAATTGTGGATAGCATTAGCCGAAGCACAAAAAGAATTAGGTTTGAACATAAGCGAAGAACAACTAGATGAAATGAAAAGAAATAAAGAGAAAATAGATTTTGAATTAGCGAGTAAAAAAGAAAAAGAATTTAGACATGATGTTATGGCACATGTACACACTTTTGGGGCTCAATGTCCTAAAGCTAAACCAATAATACATTTAGGAGCTACTAGTGCTTTCGTGGGAGATAATACTGATCTGATTTTAATGTATAAAGCTATGAATTTAATTAAAGTAAAGCTCATAAATTTAATCGATAAAATAAGAAAATTTGCTTTAAAATATAAAGATGTACCAACATTAGGATTTACACATTTTCAACCTGCACAATTAACAACTATTGGTAAAAGAGCTGCACTATGGTTGCATGATTTATATTTAGATTATGAAAATTTGGAGTATAGAATAAACAATATTAAATTAAGAGGAGCTAAAGGTACAACTGGTACACAGGCTAGCTATTTAAAATTGTTTGACAATGATCATGAAAAAGTTAAAAAATTAGATAAGTTAGTTGCATATAAATTAGGATTTAATAGTACTTATCCAGTGACAGGACAAACATATTCTAGAAAAATTGATTTTGAAGTATTATCTGTGTTGAGTGGTATAGCTCAAACGCTTCATAAAATAACAAATGATATAAGATTACTTCAACATTTAAAAGAAATAGAAGAACCATTTGAGAAAAAGCAAATAGGTTCTTCGGCAATGGCATATAAAAGAAATCCAATGAGAAGTGAAAGAATAGCTTCATTAGCTAGATATATAATTTCGAACCTAAACAGTGCTGCTATGACTGCTTCGACACAATGGTTTGAAAGGACGTTGGATGATTCTGCTAATAGACGTTTAATTATACCTCAATCATTTTTAGCGTGTGATGCTATATTAGAAATTGCAATAAATGTATTTAGTGGTTTAGTAGTATATGAAGAAGTTATAAAAAGTCATATTGAAAGTGAACTACCGTTCATGGCAACAGAAAATATTATTATGATGGCAGTAAAAAAAGGTGGAGATAGACAAGAATTACATGAAGTAATTAGACAGCTTTCTATGGAAGCAAGTAAAGTAGTTAAAGAACAAGGCGGAAAAAATGATCTTATAGATAGAATTATTAATTGTGATAAGATAAACTTAACTAAAGAAGAAATACTTGACATTTTAGACCCTGAGAAGTTTATCGGAAGAGCTCCAGAACAAGTAGTAGAATTTATTGAAGAATATATCGATCCGATCTTAAATAAACATAAAGACGTTTTAGGGTTGAATGTAGAATTAAATGTTTAAAAAATTAGAAAACCCCATTAAGGGGTTCAGACTGTTGACAAAGTACAAATATATGTAAATTAATGGGAATTCTGATTTCAAAAAGGATTCCCTTTCTTTTTGTCGAATAAATAATATATAACTTAATTCGAAAGGACTGAGATAAATGATAACCAGAGAAAACAGTAAGAACAAAAGAAATCAAATAGAAATGATAGCTTTAGACCAATTAGTCCCTGAAGATCACCTTTTAAGGAAAATAGATAAATATATAGACTTCAACTTTATATATGATTTAGTAGAAGATAAATATTGTTTGAATAACGGACGTCCCTCGATAGACCCTGTTATGTTATTTAAGATGCTCTTTATTGGTTATCTATACGGAATAAGGTCAGAAAGAAGATTAGTGGAAGAAATAAAAGTTAATATAGCATATAGATGGTTTTTAGGACTTTCTTTAAGTGACAAAGTTCCTCACCATTCAACGATAAGCCAAAATAGAAGAAGAAGGTTTGTTGGTACAGATATATACGAAAAAATATTCGATAAAATTGTTTTTAAGGCTATCGAATTAGAATTAATAAAAGGTGAAGTACTTTATACCGATTCAACACATATAAAAGCTAATGCTAACAAAAATAAATTTGAAGTAAAACAAGTACAAAAATCTATTAAAGATTATATAGAAGATTTAGAATTAGCTGTAAATGAAGAAAGAGAAAAACATAATAAAAAACCACTTAAAAAAAAAGAACATCAGCCCGAAATAAAAGAAACCAAAATTAGCACAACAGATCCTGATAGCGGATACATGGTTAGAGATAGGAAACCAAAGGGGTTTTTTTATCTTGAACATAGGACAGTAGATGGTGAAAATAACATAATTACTGATGTGTATATAACTCCTGGTAACGTAAATGATGCAGTTGTATATTTACAAAGATTAGATTATCAAAAAGAAAAATTTGGTTTTAATATTGAACAAGTTGGGCTTGATGCTGGATATTATACAGCTCCTATTTGTAAAGGATTAAAAGAAAGAAATATTCAGGGCTCAATAGCCTATAGATTGGGACCACATAAAAAAGGAAAATATACAAAGAATAGATTTCAATATGTTGAGGAATGGGATGTTTATGTATGCCCTAATTTATGTTTTCTTACATACAAAACTACTACCCGTGAAGGTTACAGCGAATATGTAAGTGATAAAAGAGATTGTATAAATTGCAAATATAAAGACAAATGTTTAGCAGAAAAACAAGAAATCAGAACAATTAGAAGACATGTATGGGAAAGCTACAAAGAAGAAGTTAGAAAATTTACAAAAACAGAGATAGGTAGAAATATATACAATAGAAGAAAAGAAACGATAGAGCGAAGCTTTGCGGATGCAAAAGAGCTCCACGGGCTTCGCTATTGCCGTTTCCGTGGAATTGAAAAAGTTAGAGAACAAAGTTATCTTACAGCAGTAGTACAGAATATAAAGAAGATAGCGATGCTGCTATCTAATCGTTTTTCTAGTCTTTTTTGTATATTTTATCAAAAATATCAAAAGCGAAATTATTTTAGAAAAATTGAATTAGTTGCTTAATAAAATTTAACCCACGATGTAAAAAAATCGTGGGTTTGTCATCAACCTG
>NZ_FQXO01000097.1 GCF_900129995.1 Caloranaerobacter azorensis DSM 13643
TCAATAGCGAAAGCCAGAGTTCAAGTTTGAACTTAACCTAATGAACCGCCGTATACCGAACGGTACGTACGGTGGTGTGAGAGGTCGGTAGATGAATTAATCATCTACCTCATATTCGATTTTTTTAATTCGAAAATTTTTTCATTAAAGTTATCAATGTGTTTTGTCGATATAATGTATAGGAAAGGTGGAGAAGGAGGAATTATATGAAAATTGATAGTGCTGTTACAACACCTTCTATACAAAAAGTTCAGCCGGTTTTAACTATTGAAAAATTAGAAAAACAGTCAGTTAATAATAGTGAAATGAATGTTGAAACATCTTCTACTGATGAACAGAAAAATGTAAATGAAGAAGAACTAATCCGTGCTATAGAGACTGTAAACAAGAGCGTTAAGATATATGATAGAAGGCTTGAGTTTTCTGTTCATGAGAAAACTAAAGAAATAATAGTAAAGGTTATTGATACAAATACTGATGAGGTAATAAGAGAAATACCACCAGAGAAGATATTAGATATGGTAGCAAAATTATGGGAAATGGTTGGTATATTAGTGGATGAGAAAGTTTAACAAAATCCCAATGGATTTTGTAATGTAAAATTTTTTTAATTTTCAATTTTTAATTTTAAATTCTTGCAATAGCGAGTTTCGAGGTGGTGTTTATATGAATAATCTTAGAATTGGTGGATTAGCTTCTGGTATGGATATAGACCAAATAGTAAGTGACCTTATGAAAGCAGAAAGAACAAAGGTAGATAAATTAGAACAGGATAAACAGCTAATAAAATGGAAACAAGAGCTTTATCAAGAAATCAACTTGGATTTTGCAAACTTTATATTAGATACTAAAAAAGAATTTGGATTAACTTTAACAACATCTACAGGTACATTAGTAAACAGATCAGTTGATAATTTAGATTGGGTAAAAAGTGCAACATCTTCAAATGAAAATATAGCTACAGTTAGTGCAAATTCAAGTGCAGTTAGAGGTACTTATAATATAACTGTTGATAGATTAGCAGAGAGTTTTTCAGCAGCAAGTAGCGGCAGCATATCAATTGGTGATAAGTCAAATATAGCTAGTCAGTTTGGTTTAGCTGTGAGTGATAAAATAGAATTTACTATTACAACTAATAAAGGAGAAAAGAAATTTACATATACTAATCTAGATACAGTATCTTTAAACGATATTGTTAAAGATATTAATAGTGCGGATTTAGGTGT
The DNA here is from genome assembly GCF_900129995.1 of Caloranaerobacter azorensis DSM 13643. Classification (GTDB taxonomy): domain Bacteria; phylum Bacillota; class Clostridia; order Tissierellales; family Thermohalobacteraceae; genus Caloranaerobacter; species Caloranaerobacter azorensis. The sequence continues at coordinate 1,227 of NZ_FQXO01000097.1, forward strand.
AACAGCAGTTTATGATAGTACAATTGATAGATTTTTTTTACAGACGGACAACACAGGTTCTGATAATTGGATGAAGATTACAGATACAAGTACGTTTTCAGGTGGAGGAACTTTTATAACAGGAGATGCGAGTAAATTACAATTAAAGTATAATAATGGTGGTTCATCTGTATCTTTAGTTAATGGGCAACAGTATTCAGGAGTAGATGCACAGATAGACTTTGGGGAAGCAAAAGACATTGTAATGAGTTCGAATCAATTCACAATAAATGGAATAAATTTCAATCTGAAGTCTACTGGAAGTTTTACAGTTCAAGTGGATACTGATGTAGATGCAGTATATGATAAAATAAAAACTTTTGTTGAAAAATATAATGAAATTGTTGAAAAGGTAAGTATTAAACTTTCAGAAAAGAGATATAGAGATTATAAACCACTGACTAAAGAGCAGAAAGAACAGCTATCTGAAAAGGAAGTAGAACTCTGGGAAAAGAAGGCTAAAAGTGGACTTTTAAGAAGTGACTCGATATTATCTAGAACTATGTATAATATTAGAAGTGGATTGTATGAACAGGTTTCTGGTGTTACTGGTTCCTATGATCAGCTTACAGAAATAGGTATAACAACTGAAAGCTATATTTCTGGTTCTACTGGTGGTAAATTAGTAATTGATGAAACTAAATTAAAGACGGCTATACAAAATGATGTTGATGGTGTTTTAGAATTGCTGTTTAAAGAACCTAGTGAAGAGTTAAGAACTAAATCAGAAAGTAATATGACAGCCGCTGAAATTCAGCAAAAAAGAAGTGAGAGCGGTCTTATAAATAGGCTTTATGATAACATGATTGCTGGAATGAAAGAAATAATCAACAAGTCAGGGCCGGGAAATGATTCAGCAACTTTTAGAAATGTAAAATCTAATATGTTAATCGATTTTATAACCCAATATAGTGGTATAAGTATGTTAGATAAGGATATTTCTAACATTGATGATAAAATAGATGATATGTATGATTATTTAGATAGAGTTGAGGATAGGTATTGGAGACAGTTTACCGCTATGGAAAAAGCTATTTCGCAAATGAACCAGCAGAGTATGTGGCTGATGTCTCAATTTGGTGGAGGAATGTAAGCATAAAGAATAAAGAATGCAAAACATTCTTTATTCTTTATGAATTTAAAATTTAAAATGTAAAATTGAAAATAAAAAAAGAATAAAACGTAGTGGTTTTAATAAAAGTATATGTTAATATGATAATCAGCATTTAAAGCATTTAAATAGTTAAAATTAACAGACATTTTTATGGAAGGATGGAAAGGTATGGTCGTGAAAAATCCATATACACAGTACCAGCAAGATTCGATAATGACGGCGACTCCTGAAGAGTTAACTTTAATGTTATATAATGGAGCAATAAAATTTGTAAAACAAGGGAAGTTATTTATAGAACAAAAAGATATACAAAACGCTCATAACTCCATAGTTAGAGCTCAAGATATAATTAGTGAGTTAAATATCACTTTGAACATGGATTATGAAATCTCTAAAGATTTGAGGAGTTTATATACATTTATTTTAGACAAGCTAATGGAGGCTAACATAAAAAAAGATTCCAAAATATTAGATGAGATATTGCCTATTGTAGAAGATTTGAGAGATACTTGGAAAGAGGCAATGAAATTAGCTAAACAAAATAAAAAGGCTATCAAATAATTAGGAGCTGATAATGTGCCAGATGATCTGATAAAAGGGCTTATTGATCTTAGTGAAATAAAATTGTCTTTAGTTAGAGAAATATTAGAAATTACTAAAAAGCAGTCAGAATGTATAAATGGGAATGATATCAAAGGGCTTCAAGAATGTATAGATATGAAGCAGAAAAGGATAGATGAAATAAATAAAATAGATAGTGTTTTTATAGAAAAGTATGAAGAATTTAAGGCTATAAATAAAATAGATTCTATTGAAATGATTGATATAAAGAAATATCCTCGTTTAAAACATCTTAAAGAAACAACAAATAATATTTTATTAATATTAAAAGAAGTACAGGCAATAGAAACTGATAATAACAAAAAGATAAAAAATGAATTTGACAGCCTTAAGCTTAAATTAAAGAATATTAAACAGGGTAAAAAGATGGTAAAAGGGTATGATAATGCTTATAAAATTAGAAATATGAATAGTTCTATATTTATTAATATAAAAAAATAAAGTGTTTCTTTATTCGTATCCTCAGGCAAAAGCCTGAGGATTTTTACTTTTATATTAATGTTTTAGTCGGTATTGGGGATATTAATCTAGCTGCTGATGAATTTTGCTTTACGATGCTAATATTAAGCAAAAAACGTCGAAAAAAGTCGGAAAAAAATTACACAATTAACATTTACAACCACAAAAAAATGCTGTATAATAAAAGCATGAAATTAATTTGAAGTTAAAATTAGAATTTATGTTAATTTTATACATTTATTATAATTATTGTATATTTTAAAATTGACATTTCTTATAAGCAGTTTCAATCTCCGTTATAAGAATAAATATAAGGGTAATGACGATTTTACAATATATTAACAAAAACGGAGATGTTTAATAAAATATGGGGGGAGAGGCGCATTATAATGAATGTTAATAGTAGAGATGTTTTAGTTTTAAAGAATAATTATAAAGTTAAGGTTAAAAATGGACGGTGTGTTTTAGAGACGATATATCCTTATGAAAGAAACATACTTACGTTGTCCTTAATTCATGGAATTATTTTTTCAATGCTTGATGGCAATAGGTGTTATGAAGTACTATGTGATGATATTTCTTATGTATTAGGAATACCAAAAGAAAAAACAAATGAATTAATGAAGAATTTTATAGATGTATTTGAATCATTTATAGAGGTTAACAGTGGTTTAAAAAGATCAGATTTAAATAGCATAGATATTGCAAGAAATACTACGGTAGCAGATTATAAAACTATTAAAAAAGATATATTAGATAATTTGAAAAGAGAACCAGTTAGTTTGGTATATTTTGTAACACAAAAATGTGGTTCAGATTGTATATATTGTGCAGTAGGGTCAAGTTATAAAAAGAATTCATTATGTGATGATAATCAGCTTAATATTGAAGAAATACAACAATTAGCTTTTGAAGCGAGAAAACTTGGTTTTAGTGAAGTAGAGTTAACTGGCGGAGACCCTTTAATGCATCCTGATATATTAAGAATTATAGAAATTTTTTCTGATGTTGGTATTAAAGTGAATATATCTACTAAGATGCCTATAACTGAAACATTTATAAATAAAATTAAAAATATAAATAACCTTAATATTCAAATAAGTTTGGATGCTATAGATCCTGTTCTTTTTGAACGACTAACAGGTACGTCAAAAGATAGATTAAAGGATATTATCACAAGTTTAGAATTACTTTCTAAGAATAATATAGATTATAAAGTAAAGGCTACAATTACTTCATATAATATTTTTCATATACCAAGTATGGTTAAGTTTCTACATGAAAAGGGATGCAAATGTTTTCATGTACAGTCATATTATATGAGTCAAGTGAAACATAATGAGAATTTATTTCCTAAAAAAGAAGATTATAAAACTTTTGATTTAAAAATGCAGCAACTTATGAATGAATATAAAGATATGGATTTTATATTAGGTTATGATCTTGATATTATCAACGGTTCTAGAAAATTTAGATCTGTTAGCAGACCGTATTGTTTGGGTGGTAGAAAAGGGATGGCTATTTACGAAAATGGTGATTTTGGGATGTGTGGTATGACAGCCAATAAGTCTATGAGAATAGGCAATATTAGGAATATGACACTCAAAGAAGCATGGGAGTCTGAAAATATGATGAAGATGATTAAACCAACGCGGGATTTATTTAAAGGTACTCTTTGTGAGCAATGTGATTTATTTGATGAGTGTTCTCTAAAACGTTGCTACTTAAGAAGTTTAATTTATTTTGGAACAATATACGAAATAGATCCTTTATGTCCATATAGTAAATATGATTATAAATATACTAGAAATTAATAAAAATATTTTATTTAAAATAAATTAGAAGAAAAGGGGATAAAAGTGAATAGTTATATAGGTGTAAAAGAAAATGTTAAGGTATTTTTTTATCAAGATAGGATAATTATTAAAAATATTTATTCAGATGCATATTTTATAGTAGGGAAAGAGGTAGGATTCATACTTTATTTAATCAGTAAAAATAAGAGAATAGATGAGCTTATTGAAAATATTGGATATTTATATGATATTCCTGTTTCAAAAGCAAAAGATATTTTATTCAAAACGATAGAGCTACTTAAGGATTATATAAAGATTTCTGATAAGGAATTCAAAAGAGGAGAGATATTACTTGATTTTGAAGATTTAAAACTGTGCAGAACATTTAAAGATTTAAAACAGAAAAGTGAATATCCTACAGAAATAGTGTTATATCTGACTAAACATTGCATTAGAAATTGCTTATATTGTAAAGAGAAAGCAGTTACTGATAATGGTATTGAGAAAGATAATTTCTTTTTAGATATTGATAGATTAGAGGCTTTAGTCAATGAACAAAGAAATGTTACTGATTGGGTTTTAACTGGTGGAGAACCACTTCTTCATCCAAATATTATACAGATTTCTGGACTAATAAAAAGAAGAAGTAATGCTAAATTATCTATTGCAACAAAAGGAGTTCCAGATCTACAAATTATAAAATTATTGTGTGATGAAAGCTTAATAGACTGCTTTTGTTTTAGTTTAGATTCAATACAGCCTGATACTGTGAATTATTTATCTGGAAGTGAAACTACTTTTTCTGACATAAGCAATTGTATAAAATTAGTAAAAGATGCAGGAATAGAAATTAATATTAATACAGTACTAACGACAAAAAATTATTTACAAATCAATGATATTGTAGAGTTTTGTAAAACAAATCAGATTCCTAAAATAAATTTCCTTGTTGCCGAAGAGAAAGGACGCTGTCGAGATTTTTTATTATTAAATAATGAACAGATTTTATTCTGTAAAGAAACAATTAAGGAATTAGCAATCAGATATCATCAATATACTATGCCCGTTCTCAAGGTAAAAGATAAATTTAATAATTGTTATAACTGTTCTAACCTATATAACCGATTAATTATTAAGTATGATGGATCAGTCGAACTGTGCAATGGCAAATATCTAGGTAATCTAGATGGAAATACAATAAAAAATGTGTGGGATAAGTTTGCATTATAGTAGATGACTCCAGAATAGATTCTTTATAAAGGAGGTGAAAAGAATGAAGAATAAGGATTTAGAAATGCTTAAAAATTTAGCAGGAGAAAAAATAGGTAACGTTGAAGAAGAAATTGCTGGTCTTGTTTTGTGTGATTGTTGTTGTTCATCAAAAAATGGAGGTTAATACTGTAGTCTTTTTATCTTAAATTAAAAAAGTACTGGGGTCGTCTATTATGATTCTATCTTAATTTTAAGATAGAAAAAGAAAGACTCATTGCAGTATTTTATGTGATGAGTCTTTCTTAACAATTGGGCAAAAATATTTATTATATATAATGTAATATTTATATTATTTGTAGAATCTTGTTATAGAAAACAATTCTAGAAAAGGGGTTTTTAAATTGCGATTTAGAGATGTATATAAGAATAATTTATTTATGTTAAAATTTGTCTGGAAATACTACAAAATATATATAATTACCTCCATACTAATCTCATTCAGTTCTATACTAACACCATTAGCAGACGTTTTAGGTCCAAAATATATAATCGATTTCATAAGCCAAAAAAAACCTTTTACTTGGATAGTTACTGTCGTTATATTAATCTTTTCCATTGAAATATTAAAAAGTATATATTATTCATGGTATTATAAATTTATAACTCCAAGAGCTCATAATAAAATTAAAGGCGGCATTAACAATTTGCTTATGCAAAAGGCAGCATCTTTAGATTTAGAATGTTATGAAAATGCAGACTTTTACGACAAATACACCAGAGCTTTAAAAGAAGCGGACATTAGAGCATTAAGCGTAGTTAGCTCAACAAGAGACTTTTTATTAAGTTTAGTTTACGCCTTAACCCTATTTGGTGTAATCGTTACACTAGATCCTATATTATTATTAATATCTGTTATTTCTATGCTATTATCTTCCTTATTCGGTTTAATATCTGGTAAATGCCAGTTTAAATATGAAAGGTTACTAACTCCATTTGAAAAGCACTTAAACTATATTAAAAGAGTATTTTATGAGGTTCAATACTCAAAGGAAATTCGTATATTTCCAATTAG
>NZ_FQXO01000130.1 GCF_900129995.1 Caloranaerobacter azorensis DSM 13643
TTTATAATTTCTAATGTAGGAGTAAAGCCTACTTGCATCGGTTGGTTCTATAAACCAGAAGTTCCAGAAATATTGAAAAACGAATAATTGTATTTAAAATGCTGTTGACAGTTATGTAGAGAGTACATAAGCAACATCTTTTTCAAATATAAAGTTGTGAACATATCTAGGAACTATAGAATAGTTTTGCTATCTTCGAGTGTAGATACAAGACTATCAAGTATTAATTCCTTTAGAATTTTTTCTGAAACTAATCTTTTAATACCTTGTGGACTTTCAAATTTATGATTTGAAAAAGTTTCTGTTATAAATGGAAGTACCAAATAAAAGTAAAGCTTATTGCACTTAGATTTTAGCTTAATATGTATTTCATATCTTTCTATAGCTGTTTTGTTTATTACTAATAATTACCAAAGGATCAACAGAATTTATGTTGATAAAATATAACTTCAATTTTTCATCTTAAAAACTTAACTGAGAGAAGCTATTTTAGAGAAAGTATGGGCATTGTAAGCTAGTAAAAAATATTAAAGCTACGCTTTTTAAAAATGTATCTATAATTATTTAAATATTGATTTAATGTTTGTTTTATTGAAGTTTTGGGAATGCTAACCATATCAAATGCCTCCCAGGGTCTTTGTGTTTATAAATTAGTATTCCTAGGATTTAGATGTTTACTCTTTCTATTATATGGAAGTTATCGTTTTATTTCTTGTAAAGTGGTAGATAGTAAAATGAATATATAAAATTTTATAAAATAGAAAGGATGAGTTCTATGAAGAAAATTTTTTGTTTTTTTATTTCATTGTTAATTATTTTTAATAGTATAACAGTTTTAGGAGCAGATAATAAGTATGCATATTCATTTGGGACAAACTATGATGGGGGTTGGTTTGATGATGATATTGATACATCCCAAGCAGCAAAAAATGCTGCTACAGATTTTGGAATAGCAGGATATAAATCTTATTATAATATTAAGCCGACAGTTCAATATATGAGAGGTAATAATCCCAATACTAATGCTCCAAGAATGGAAAGTGATGTTTTGTTTTTTGATGGACATGGAAACTATCAATGTATAGCTTTTAATTATAAGCAGAAAGGCGGAGATTATAAAACTGGAATCTATTATGGAAAGAATTTTGATAGTCCATCATCAGGATATAAGTATGCAGGAATTAAAAGTTACAATTTTTCCAAAGTTAAACTAGTAACATTTGCAGGATGCAATACTGCAGAAGGTACAGATAATATTACTAAAAGAGCTGTTGATGAAGGTGCAAAAACAGCTGTTGGCTGGAGAAAATCAGTAGGAACTAAATCTTTAACCCAGTGGTTAGCACGTTATACTAATGAGTTGGCTTTAGGAAAAAGTGTAAAAGAAGCTGTTGACTATGCTAATAGTTTCACGTATTCTGATAATAACGTTAAAACTGTTGTGATAAAAGGTAATGAAAATTTAAGAATAAAAATCAGTAAAGCTAACTCAAAATCTTATTTACATGACGATAATGTTGGTGAAGAATATCCCATTGATAGAAATAAAATATTAAATGATAGAAAATTCAAAGAGATTAATATCAATACAGATTTACCTTTTAACTCAGAAAAACCTGATTATGTAGGCATAACTACATTTATAAAAGATAAAATAAATCCTAAATTTAATATAACAGAATATATTATCTATTTAACTAAAAGAAATAGAAAATCTTCTGTAATTGATATAGTTTATAAAATTGGTGATTTTGAAACCAATAGTTCGTATACTGTATTGGTTGAAAATGGGAAAGTTAAAAAAATAATTGATAATACTATTACTATTAAGAATGATGTACAGACTAATGTGAATAAAAAAGTAAAATATTCTATTAATAATTATACTTCTCAAAAAATTACAGAAAAATCTATAGGTGAAGAATATCGAATAGAAAATCAAGAGAGTAAATACTATTATGACATAAACAACAATAAACGATATCATATAATCTTATTAACACTTAGACATTTACCAACAAATACATTTGTTAAAGAGGAATATTTTTATGAGATTAAATAAAATATTAGTATTGACTAGTATAATTACATTAATATTAATAATTATTGTTTTGCATTATTTTAGAAATGATAATGGAATTGAGTCAATTAATATTCTGACAATATCGCGTATTCAAATGCAAAAAGGAATTGATGGTATTCCTATAACTATTGAAAATAGGGCTGAAATAGAGCGTTTAATAAGTAAACTTGATACTGATAAATGGGAATTAGTAAAGTGTAAGTATCAAAGCTATCCAAATTATTTTATTTTTATTTATAATGATAGAAGGAAAATCGAGCTTGGTTTTTTCACTGCAAAAGAAAATGTCTATTGTAAGTTTATAATCAATAAAAAAAATATTTGTTATAAAGTGCCATTGAATAGCTATAAATTAATCAAAGAATACCTTGAATAATAGACAATGGGTCAGAGAGTTGTCTGGTGACAAGTCCCTGTCCTATTATCTTGCTTCATAAAGTTTTTTACAAATAATATTTATGATGTTTGTAATTTTTATGAAATAAATAACAAGGGGAAGGTATTTAAGTTATGAAATTAATTTCTAAAGGCATTATTATACCCTTTCTAATTCCTATAATTACAATTCTGTTAATTGCTTTTATTGGTTATTATGGTTATGGTCGACCTTTTTTATTATCACTATAATGATAGGAGTTATATTTTTAAGAGTTTATTTGAGTGAGAAAGACAGTAAAATTTTACTTTTTTTAGGCTTAATCATTGGAATAGCAGGGGTGTTTTTTTGTGCTAGTAAAATATTAAACAAATACAGTTCAGCATTATTTGTTACTATAGTTTATGTAATTAACAGTTCAGAAATATTTATGAAGACTATTTTTAAAAGATGAAATATTATTTA
>NZ_FQXO01000024.1 GCF_900129995.1 Caloranaerobacter azorensis DSM 13643
ATTATTTCTACTATATTATGAATTTTAAGTTCTTTAGATAAGTTTATTAAGTCATTCATTATTTGATGGTTTTTATATTTATTTCTGATATAAGTTAGCTTTTCTTCTAGCTTTTTTGGAGTAGTTCCCCTAAATAGTGCTCTCATTATTTCATAATTAGTTAACAACCTAAAATCTCCAATGTTTTGTTTATAGTCTTGATTAAGGAGTATTATATACATATTTTCAAAATGTCTATACTTGTAAATATAATCTATAACCTTTGATTTGAATTTTTTGTCTTTTATTCTCATTTTGTATGTTCTTATGTTTTTATTTTCAACTATAGATTTACTCATTTTTTTTAACTCCCTCTATAATTTTTCTTAACTATCTTTTGAATTTATAATTGTTTTAAGGTTTTTATAAATATTTTGTAACTGTTAATTACCTCTTTAGTTCAATTTTAAATTTAAGATTTATGCACTAAATTAATCTAATAATGGATGAGTTTTAATTTATAAGTTGGTTAATACACTCTATTTATTTTGTCTTATTAAATAATAGCACAGCTTATCATCTTCATCAATAAAAGAACTTTTAGTGTTTTTACTTTGAATATTAATATTCTAACCTGTTAGTAATTTAAATAATTTTTAATCATATCCAAATCTTTAATGAATATTGTTTTTCTATCATAATCTATCAGCCCTTCTTTTTTCATTTTAGACAATTCTCTAGAAAGTGACGGCCTTTGAACTCCCAGTTTTTCAGCCCATTCTTTTTTACTCATATTTAGTTTAATCTCGGGTGTATTCTGTATATAATACTGATTAGCTAAAAACTCTATTATTTGTTGTCTTATAGTCTTCATAGTTATAGATTTTAATTTTGTTCCAATTATCAATATTTTATTAGATATCGCTCTTAATAATTCACTCGAAAAATTCATATCCATCTGACAAAATCTTAATACTAATTCTTTATCCATATGCAGCAGTGTTGTTTCCGTTTTTGCTTCGATAGTCATCGGATAATTATTACAATCAGCAAATAATAAATTCCCACCTATAGTATCTCCAGTTTTAAATTCTGATACAGTTAATACCTTCCCATTTTCATCTATTGTCTTTACAATTACAGTTCCTTTGAGAATCATATCAAAACTTTTACACTCTTGATTCTGTAAATATATTATTGCCCTTTTTGGGTAATCTTTAATTTTATAATTATTTTCATTAAATAAAGCAATAATATCATTATCTGAAAAATTTTTAAACAATTTTGTCTTCTTTAATACTGAAATATACTTTAGCAGTCTCATATATTACTCCTTTTCCAATTATATACGTAACATAGGTTACAGAATTATATCCATATTGAAATTATAATATATAAGTGAAAATAATAAAAGGAGGTTTTGCCATGATTGAAAAAGTTTTTAACTATAATGAAAGATTAATTGAGAAAATAATTGATGATGATAATGTTGTACTAAATCACATGATACTCCCTAAAAATACGGGATTACCTGAACATTATTCAAATTCTAATGTTTATATGATAATTGTAAGAGGTACAATGACTATTAGTCTAAATGACAATTCACCTCAAAAATACAGTAAAGGCACTATACTAAACATCCCTTTCAAAACTAAAATGAATGTAAATAATTTAGATGATGAAATTCTTGAATTCTTCGTAGTAAAAGCACCAAATCCAAAAGATATGGAGAGATAAAAAATGGATCTTTTTACTATTTTATTATGGTTTATTACTATTATACTCTTTATAGTTTTTCTAGGTAAAGATAAGAAAAAAACTATAAGTTCAATGAAAATGGCTAAAAATTTAATGAAAAACATGATAGGAGAAATTATAGCAGTTTTATTTCTGATTGGATTGATTTTAACTTTTATTCCCCCTCATATTATAAAAGACTTTATGGGAAATTCAAAAGTAATATTATCTACTATAGTTTCTGCTTTAATAGGCAGTATAACATTAATTCCGGCTTTTGTCGCTTTCCCTCTAGTTGGCTCTTTAGTCGATAGAGGGGCTAGTATAATTCCTATAGCATCCTTTTTAACTACTTTAACGATGGTTGGAATTGTTACTTTTCCTTTAGAAAAGAAAAATTTTGGTACAAAATTTGCGGTAATAAGAAATGTTTTAAGCTTTGTATTTGCTCTATTTATTTCTTTCTTAATGGGGGTACTAATATGAATAATATTTTAATGAAAATTAAAAAAAATAAGTTGCTAACTCTTGTTAGCTTAACTTATTTGATACTCTTTTTAGTAAATACGGATAAAGCCATCCTATCAGTAAAAAATAGTATGTATTACGTGAAAGAAATGTTAGAAATAATGCCTGCAATTTTTGTTATAACAGCTTTAATAGAAAAAAATGTTCCAAAAAAAGTCATACTAAATAATCTAGGAGAAAATTCAGGTTTTAAAGGTATCATACTATCATTTATTCTTGGTAGTTTTTCAGCAGGCCCTATATATGCTGCATTCCCTATATGCAGAACTCTAATCAAAAAAGGAGCTAGTGTTTCAAATATAGTAATAATATTAAGTTCATGGGCTGTTATCAAAGTCCCAATGTTGTTAAACGAAGCAAAATTTTTAGGAATCAAATTTATGTTTTTAAGATGGATTCTAACTATAATTTCAATCCTATGTATGTCTTATTTAGTTTCATTATTTGTTAAACGTAGCAATGTTCCAAATATAGAGAAAAAAATAATCGAATTAAATTAAAAGGCTGGGCAAATCGCCCAGCTTTTTAGTTCTCCTCATTAAATTCAACACTTATATATAATTCATCTAATTGTTCTTTTGAAACTTTAGATGGTGCATTAGTCAATAAACAAGTTGCATTCTGTGTTTTAGGAAATGCAATTACATCTCTTATGTTGTCACTATCTGTAAGCAGCATAACCAATCTATCAAAGCCGTATGCAATGCCACCATGAGGAGGAGCACCATATTTAAACGCTTCAAGTAAAAATCCAAATTTATTCCATGCTTCCTCTAAAGTAAAACCTAATGCTTTAAACATTCTCTCTTGTAGTTCAGAATTATTAATTCTTATACTTCCACCACCTATTTCATCTCCATTAATAACGATATCATAGGCTTTTGCTCTTACTTTTTCAGGAGCAGTCTCTAAAAACTTAATATCTTCATCTACCGGATGTGTAAATGGATGGTGTTTAGCTACGTATCTGCCTTCTTCCTCATCATATTCAAAAAGAGGAAAATCAGTTATCCAGACTAATTTGAACTCATTTTTATCTATTATATCTAACCTTTTAGCAACTTCTACTCTCAAATGCCCTAATGCATCAAATACTACTGACGGCTTATCTGCTACAAACATTAGCAAATCTCCTGGTTTTGCTTTCATTCTTTCTAAAATAGCTTTAATCTCATCTTCACTTAAAAACTTACTTATTGGAGATGATATCCCTTCTTCAGCTACCTTTATCCAAGCAAGCCCTTTTGCACCATACGTTTTTACAAAATCCTCTAGTTTAGAAATTTCCTTTCTACTAAACTTTTCAGCGCATCCTTCAAAATTAATTCCTCTAACATTGCCGCCATTACTAATAGTTCCCGAAAATACTTTAAAATTTGAATTTGCAACGATATCAGATATATTTTTTAGTTCAAATCCAAATCTTAAATCTGGCTTATCAGAACCATATCTCTCCATCGCCTCATTATAGCTCATTCTTTGTATAGGTAGTTCTATTTCAATTCCCTTTATTTCTTTAAAAATTCTATATAGTAACTTTTCATTAATGCTGATCACATCATCTACATCTACAAATGACATCTCTATATCTATTTGTGTAAATTCAGGCTGTCTATTAGCTCTTAAATCCTCATCTCTAAAACATTTTACTATTTGATAATATCTGTCCATCCCTGATATCATTAATAATTGTTTAAATAACTGTGGAGATTGAGGTAAAGCATAGAACTTACCCGGATTAACTCTACTAGGCACAAGGTAATCTCTTGCTCCTTCTGGAGTTGTTTTTGTAAGCATAGGTGTTTCAATTTCAATAAAATTGTTTTCATCTAAAAAATCTCTTACAATTTTCGCTGTCTTATGTCTAATCTTTAATTTTTGCTGCATCGACGGTTTCCTTAAATCAAGATATCTATATTTTAATCTCATAGCTTCTGAAACATCATCATTGTCTTTTATATAAATAGGTGGAGTTTCTGCTTCATCTAATATCCTTAATTCCTCTGCAAATACTTCTATCTCACCTGTTGGTAAATTCTTATTTATAGATTGTCTTTTATAAATTTTTCCTCTTACTGCAATTACGTATTCACTTCTAATCTGATCTGCCTCTGTAAAAGCCTTTTCCGATACATCTTTATCAAAAACTATTTGAACAATTCCTGTTGTATCTCTTAAATCTACAAAAATTAAACCTCCTAAATTCCTTCTTTTTTGAACCCAGCCCATCAATACGACTTCTCTACCAATATCCTCAATTCTTAAATCACCACACATAGCAGTACGTCTTAATTTACCCATCGTCTCTCCCATTACATATTACCTCCTTGTTCTTTAATGAATTTAGATATATCTTCAATCTTGACATCTGTCTGCTGTCCAGTATCCATATCCTTAATTTTTACTAATCCTTTGTCCAATTCATCTTCTCCTAATACTAACGTAAATTTAGCATTCAATTTATTTGCATATTTAAATTGTGCCTTTATACTTCTTCCTAAATAATCTTTCTCTGCTGATATTCCTTCTTTCCTCAAATCATATAGTATTTTGAAAGCTTCTTTTTCAGCATTTTCCCCTATTGTAACAATAAAAACCTCTAATCTATCAGGCTTAGGAATTTCAATGCCTTTATTTTCAAGAGTTAACAATAGTCTTTCAATTCCCATACCAAATCCGACACCCGGTGTTGGTGGCCCTCCAATTTCTTCAACTAATCCGTCATATCTTCCACCACCACAAACAGTCGATTTTGCCCCTATTTCAGTTGAAATAAATTCAAAAGCTGTTTTCGTATAATAGTCTAATCCTCTTACAATTTTTGGATTTACAGTAAATTTAATATCAAGGATAGATAAATAATTTTTAACTTGTTCAAAGTGATTTTTACATTCATCGCACAGATAATCAATCATCAATGGTACGTCTTTTAATTCGGATTGACATTTTTCATTTTTGCAGTCAATAATTCTCATTGGATTTTTTTCATATCTTATTTGACATGTATAACATAAGTTTTCCAATTTATCTGATAAGTAATCTTTAAGTACCTTATTATATTCTTTTCTACATTTTGGACATCCTACACTGTTTATATTAAGTTCTATATCTTCAACACCTAATTTTTTATAAATTGTCCAAACTAAACTTATAACTTCTGCATCTATAGATGCACTATTTGCACCAAAAACTTCAACTCCAAATTGATGATGTTCTCTTAATCTTCCTTTTTGTGGCCTTTCATATCTCAAAACTGGAGTTATATAAAAAACTTTAACAGGTTGTGGCTCTGCAAATAACTTATTTTCTACATAAGCCCGTACAATAGGAGCTGTTCCTTCAGGTTTTAATGTTATACTTCTCCCACCTCTGTCTTCAAAAGTATACATTTCCTTCTGAACCACATCGGTTGTTTCTCCAACGCCTCTTTCAAATAATTCAGTATGTTCAAAAATTGGCGTTCTAATTTCTTTATATCCAAATTCCTGACATGTTTCTCTGAATAAATTCTCTAAATATTGCCATTTATATGAATCTGCAGGTAATACATCTTTCGTACCTCTTGGTGCTTTCATAGCCATTCTTAACCCTCCTTTATTAATTTTTATATTATTAAAAAAACCTCTCATCTCTGCCTAAACTATATGACAGGGACGAGAGGTTAAATCCCGCGGTGCCACCCTTATTGGGTAAATAATACCCCACTTTATTACCATTAACGCCGGTCTAGCGAATAGCCCTACTTAATTTCAAGCTATCTACTCCAGAGTGTCTTCGTTAGATATAAGCACCGGATTTCCACCATCACCGGCTCTCTTTAGCTCAGTGATCTAACTACTCCTCTCCTTCATAGTATTTATAATATTTTAGATTATTATAATTAAAATATCTCTTTATGTCAATAACTCAATAAACTTTTTCTTCCTTTCAACCATTTCTTCAACACGATTTAAATACTCATAAAGACTTTTTACATTTGGAACACGTTCAATTCTGTTTTCATCTGGAAAGAAAATTTTAGACACTCCACCTGCACCAACGGCTAAAATCGTCTGCTTTTCTTCCATAATTAAAATATTATATAAACATTCTTTACCCGGCAGAGTATATCCTACATTCTCCATATTGCCTAAAATCTGTTTCTGTCTATATAAATAGTATGCATACATTCCCATTTCATATGCGAATTTCTTCGTAACATCAATCATTTTTTCAATCTCTTCTTGTTTTGACAGTTTAAAATCATTTAAACTCTCATTTAGTTTTGAAGCTCTTTTAATTGCCATGGTATGAACAGTTAAATTATCCGGCTTTAATTTTACTATAAATTCCATCGTTTTTATTATATCTTCAACATTTTCATTAGGCAATCCAACAATCAAATCCATATTTATACTGTTAAAGCCTATCTCTCTTGCTAAATCGAAAGCCTTTAAAATATCTTCTGAACTATGCTTTCTGCCAATTAATTTTAGTGTATTCTCATTCATAGTCTGCGGATTTATACTTATTCTATCAATTCCCAACTTTTTTAACTTTGTAAGTACATCTCTCGTCATCGTATCTGGGCGCCCAGCTTCAACCGTAAATTCTATTATATTACTTGTCCCGAATACATTTTGAATTCTATCAATTATTTTTTCTAAATATAAAATAGGAATTGATGTAGGGGTACCTCCACCAATATAAACGGTATTTATTTTCATATTTCCTGTTAATTCCCCAACCCTATTTATTTCGTATAGCAGCTTTTCAACATAATCACTAATATAATCTTTAGATTTATCTAAAGGATTAGAAGGAAAAGAACAATATAAACATCTTGTTGGACAAAATGGAATACTAATATACAAACTAAAATCCCTCTTTGAAATAGGATATATATATTTTCTCTGCAATTTAGCAATATCTAAAATTAATTTGGCTTTTTCTCTAAACATCTTATAATTATTTAACAGTATTTCTAAAATAAATTCGTCATTGTAACCTTTATCAATTAGTTCATGTACCACTTTCGTAGGTCTTACTCCCGTCAATATTCCCCAAGGAACTTTCGTTTCAACAATTTCTGTAACTGCTTCATAAATCGACATTTTAACCATAGTTTTCAATTTCTTTTTTTCAATGAAATCCTTTACTACAATTTTTTCTGCTTCATTGATAATTGACGAACTTAAAAGTTTATCACTTTTTTTAATATTAGTCTCAGCCACATAATAGTTATCATTTTTATATAATATACTTTCTATCAAAAGGCTTTGGTCATCAACCAAAGCCTTCTCATCTATAAATTTTACTTCATCATTGACAAAAAATGCTCTCAATAATTCAAATACTTCATAAGTAAAATCATGCCCTTTCAAAATTACACTAACCATTCCAATTCTCCTCAATAATCCTTTTCTATTTCTGTTAATAATCTATCTAAAGATTTATTCGATAAATAAAATTCATTAGCTATATCACCTTTACTTATATTTAATAAACTAATTTCAATTATATCACTTAAAATAATATCATCATATAAATTCTTCTTTCCATAGATATATTCTGATACTTTCAATAAACCACCCCCAAAAGATAGTTTAGTATTATTTTCCCACCTATCTTTGAGAGTATACTCTATTAAACATATTTTCATACTATAAATGGATTTGTTATCTTTTCAATACCTATAGTCGTTGCAGGACCATGTCCTGGAAATATTTTAACGTCATCATCATAAATTAATAGTCTCTCTTTTATTGATTTTATAATACTATCATGTGAACCTCCTGGTAAATCTGTTCTACCAATCGAACCGGCAAACAATGTATCTCCTGTTAATATGTTATTTTCTAATTTTATACAGATACTTCCTTTTGTATGACCAGGAGTATGAATAATATAAGCCTTGTACTTACCAATTTCAATTATATCTCCATCTTTAAGCACGTCATCTGGATTTATTTCAATATTTTTTATACTCATTTTACTTGATAAATTCATGTCGCTGTCTTTTAACATATACTCATCGTCAGCATGTATTAATACTTTCGCATTCGTCTTTTCTTTTAATTCAATTATTCCTCCTATATGATCGCCATGTCCATGAGTCAATATTATATATTTAACTTTCAATCCAAATTCTTCTATCTTTTCTAGTATAACATCGACATCTCCGCCCGGATCAACAACTGCAGCTTCGCCTGTCTTTTCACAGCCAATAATATAGCAATTTGCAGAATATACTCCAACAGGCAATCTTTCAAGAATCATTATTATCCCTCCTAGAATATCTTTTTACTATCTAATAAAATAGTAACAGGGCCGTCATTGATTAATTCTACATGCATATGTTCTCCAAATCTTCCAGTTTCAACCTTAACGCCCTTTTCTCTAGTTCTATTAACAAATTCTAAATACATGCTTTCTGCCTTTTTTGGTTCAGCTGCATTCATAAAATTTGGCCTTCTGCCTTTTCTTACGTCTCCATATAGTGTAAACTGTGATACTACTAGTAATTCTCCATTAATATCAACTAATGATTTATTCATTTTACCATTTTCGTCTTCAAATATTCTTAAATTCGCAATTTTATCACATAGATAATCTAGATCCTTTTCGTTGTCATCTTGTCCTACTCCCAGAAGTACAAGTAAACCCTTATTTATACTGCCCACTACAACACCTTCTATACTAACGCTAGCCTTTGTAACTCTTTGAACAACTGCTCGCATTCTCTCATCCTTTCTAAGTTATTACTCTATATACGTCAATAACCCCATTAATACTTCTTATTTTTCTCATTAACTCGTTTAATTGCTCAACACTCTTAATTTCTAAAACTAAATTTATAAGAGCTATTTTTTCTCTATTTGTCCTAGCATTTAATGAAGTAACCGCTAAATTTTTCTCTGTTAATAATTGTGTAATTTCAGATAATAATCCCGATCTATCGGTAGCTTTAATTTGTATCTCTGCTAAATAAGAAACCTTTTTAGCATTATCCCATTCTACTTCTATAAATCTATCTTGTATACTTAAATCGGCTATATTAGGACAATCTTTTCTATGAATCGAAACTCCTCTTCCTCTAGTAATATAACCTATTATTTCATCTCCTGGTACTGGATTGCAACATTTTGAAAATCTAACCATGATATTATCTATACCTTTAATCTTTACCCCCTGGGTTGGTCTATATTCTTTTTTATTTTTAGTCTGCTTTATTATATCTTCGTCTTTATCATCTTTTTTGTAATACTCTTTATGAAGCTCTTTTAACCTATGAATTACCTGCGGTATCGTAATGCTACCATATCCTACTGCAGCATATAAATCATCAATACTACTTAGACTCAATTTAGAAGCTACTTCGTTTAACCAGTCTTCCTTTAAAATTTCAGTCAACTTAAAACCTTGCCTTTTTACTTCTTTTTCAATTTGCTCCTTACCTCTATTAATGTTTTGTGCTCTTTCTTCTTTCTTAAACCATTGCTTAATTTTACTTTTTGCATGACTACTTTTTACAAATTTTAACCAATCTCTACTTGGACCATTACTATTAGCAGAAGTAAGAATTTCTACAATATTGCCATTTTTTAATTTGTAATCAAGAGGTACTATCCTTCCATCTACTTTAGCTCCTATACAATTATTCCCAACAGCAGTATGAACTCTATATGCAAAATCTATTGGAGTTGAACCTGCCGGCAAACTAATTACATCGCCTTTTGGTGTAAATACAAAAACTTCATTCGTAAATAAATCTATTTTTAATGACTCCATAAACTCTTTAGGGTCTTTCAACTCTTTTTGCCATTCTAATAATTGTCTTAACCAACTTAATTTTTTATCAAAATCATCACTTTTACTTATACCTTCCTTGTATTTCCAATGTGCTGCTATTCCATATTCTGCTGTTCTATGCATTTCCCATGTTCTAATCTGTATTTCTAAAGGTTCTCCCTGTGGCCCAATAACTGTAGTATGCAAAGATTGATACATATTGGGTTTAGGCATAGCAATATAGTCCTTAAACCTGCCGGGAATTGGTTTCCACATTGTATGCACTATACCTAATACGCCATAACAATCCTTAACACTATCTACTATAACTCTAATAGCAGTTAAATCATATATTTGTTCAAAAGTCTTATTCTGATAAACCATCTTTCTATAGATACTATAAAAATGTTTAGGCCTACCATTAATCTCACTTTTTATACCCATTTCTTCTAATTTTTTAGACAATATCTCTATAACTGTATTAATATATTTCTCCCTTTCCCTTCTCTTCATCGATACTTTTTCCACTAAATCATAATAACCTTCAGGATCAAGATATCTTAATGCTAAGTCTTCCAATTCCCACTTAATTTTCGAAATACCTAATCTATGAGCAATAGGCGCATATATTTCGAGAGTTTCTAAAGCCTTCTCCTTCTTTTTGGCCTCAGACATGTAATTCAATGTTCTCATATTATGAAGTCTATCTGCTAATTTAATTATAATAACTCTGATATCTTTAGACATTGCAATAATCATTTTCCTCAAATTTTCTGCTTGTCTTTCCTGTTTCGAACTAAATTTTAATTTTCTTAGTTTTGTAACTCCATCAACCAAATTTCTAATTTCTAGTCCAAACTCTCTCTCGATATCATCAAATGTTACTTCTGTATCTTCAACCACATCATGTAACAATCCCGCAGCTATAGTGGTTGTATCCATATTAAGTTCCGCTAATATTAAAGCAACATTATAAGGATGTATAAAATATTTATCTCCTGATATTCTATACTGCCCTTCATGTGAAACTTCTGCAAAATAATAAGCTTTTTTCACAATATCTATATCACCATGAGGGTTATACTGCTTTATTTTATCTATAAGACTGTTTAACAAATTCATCCACCCTCTTCTTTTATAACTTTAATGATTCCGATAAATTATATAGATATAGTATAACATAATAATACCATTAACTAAACCACTTATATTAAAAAACCCCACATATGTGGGATTATTAATAGATACAATTTAATTTTTATTAGAATTTAACTATTGAGTTAACTTCATAATCTTTAAGTAATTCTCTACCGTTTAAAAATTCCAATTCTATAAAGAAACTGATTGCTACTACTTCTCCACCAAGTTCTTCAATCAATTTTACTGTAGAATGTACTGTTCCTCCTGTTGCTAATAAATCGTCAACCACAACAACTTTTTGCCCTGGCTTAATCGCATCTCTATGCATTTCTAACTTATCCGTACCATATTCTAATTCATATTCTACACTTACTGTCTCTGCTGGTAATTTACCGGGCTTACGTACTGGAACAAATCCAGCACCTAATTCATAAGCCAAAGGAGCTCCTATTAAAAATCCTCTCGCTTCAGGTCCAACAATTATATCTACTTCTTTATCTCTTAATTTTTCAGCCATTTGATTTATTAAGTAGCGAAAAGCTTCTTTATCTTTTAAAACAGTCGTTATATCTTTAAAATTTATTCCTTCCTTTGGAAAATCTTTAATGTTTCTGATTTTGCTTTTTAAATCCATATCATTTCCTCCTTCTTTAATTCAAATAAATTTAGAAATGTATTCTTCATTCTTTTTTGATTATCTAATAGAAAATTTGCACTCTTATATACAGGTATTTCTAATATTTCGATGTTATCTTTCGGTTTCTGTTTTAATTTTATATAATAATCATTTTGAACAATTTTATATTCAATCAAATTACTATCTTTCAATATTTCAAGTATAAAAATAAATTTACTTCTATTAATTTTAATTTTAAAATTTTTACTTAAATAATTAAAATAACTTTCAATATCAATTTTAAATACATTCTTTTTATTTAAAAGAAATGTTTTGTAAATAATTCTCAATTCTATTAATTTAGGAATAAAGTCATTTAAAAGAACTTGGTTCATTTTAAAATCTTTTTCATCGAATAAAAGATATACTTCTTTATATATTAGCTTTTTTATTATATCAAAAAAATCGATTTCATCAAAACAAATATCAAAAAAAATTATTTTATCAAATACACTTAAGTCATATCCTCTATATAGCGGACTTATTAGTAACGTATTTGTCCTAATTTTAAATTCATCCCCAATATTAATAGATATTCTTTTATTAAACTCTCTCCCTTGAAAATATAACTCATTAATTACTCTCTTTGCATTTAATAAATTATTTATTATGACCAAAGTATTATCATTATTATGCAGAAATCCAATTAAATATCTTATCCTATCATCAACTTTTTTAATGATTATTTTATTATCTGGATTAGAAATAGTATTATTCCTTTTTTCTTTTAAGTTATAAATAAAGTCTAAATAATATTTTTCCTCAATATCATTGCTAATCTTATTCCTAATAAATATATCCTTTATATTTAATTGAATCTTTGTTTCATTCATATATATGTTTACATCAGGTAAAAATACGATATCTACTCTATCGCCTTCTTTAATATATTGCATCTTATAACCCAAATTAAAACCTATACAATCCACAACATTTCCTTCATCTTCAATACTAAACTTTAAGTGTTTTCCTTCAGAACCAACCGCTTTAATATTGATAAGTTTCACATCTTTACTAATAAATAACGGAGAAGGATTACCAATACCATATGGTTTTAATAATTTTAATTCATCTATAATTTTATAATCTATATCTTTAATCTTTAGTACATCATCAACTTTTATCTCATCAATCATATCTTCTTCCATAAGTAATTCTTCGGCAATCTCATTTATTCCTTTCCTAAAGTCTTCAATTTTTTCTGTATTAATTGACAACCCTGCAGCCTGTTTATGTCCGCCAAATTTATTAAAAAACTCACTTACTCTACTTAATCCCTCATATATATCAAAAGTCGGTATACTCCTAGCTGACCCTCTACCTTGATTACCTTCAATCGCTATTAAAATACATGGTTTAAAGTATTTTTCGCATATTCGTGATGCTACAATCCCAATTACACCATGATGCCAATTTTCTTTTGCAATTACAAGCACTTTTTCTTTTTCATATCTGCTATCATTTTTAATAATTTCTTCTGCTTCTTTTAATATTTGCATCTCGATTTCCTGACGTTCTCTATTTATTCTATCTAATTCTACAGCTAGTGATAAAGCCTTTTCTTTTGATTTACACGTTAAAAGCTCAACACCAGTTTTAGCAGAACCTAATCTTCCAGCTGCATTAATTCTTGGGCCTATTACAAATCCTACATGTCCAACCGTTATCTCTTTATCTTTTAATCCAGTTACTTCTAATAAAGCCTTAACTCCTATATTTTCAGTTTGATTGATTAATGCTAAACCTTCTTTTACTAAAATCCTATTTTCGCCTGTTAGCGAAACAACATCTGCTACTGTCCCTATCGCAACAATAGGTAATATTTCTCTTATAGGGATTTCAATATTCAATTTGTTGGATATGGCTTGAATCAGTTTAAATGCAACCCCTACTCCAGCCAATTTTTTAAAAGGGTAATCGCTATCTTTTCTATTAGGATTTATCACTGCCAGAGCATTAGGCATTTCTTCTTTGCACAAGTGATGATCTGTAATTATAATCTCAATACCTTTTTCATTACAATATTTGACTTCATCAATAGCTGTAATACCGCAATCGACAGTAATAATAAGTTGTCCACCTTTATCTACTATATAATCGATAGCATCCTTATTAACACCGTATCCCTCTGTCATCCTATCAGGTATATAATAGTTAACATTGCAGCCTATCTTTTGTAAATACAACTTTAAAATCGTTGTGCTGGTAATTCCATCCACATCATAATCTCCATAAATCCATATCTGCTCATTTTTTTGAATCGCATTAATTATTCTTTCAACAGCTACATCCATATCTTTAAGCAAAAAAGGATTGTATAGATTTTCTAAACTTACATTAATAAAGTTTTTACATTCTTCTACAGTTTTAATCCCTCTATTTATAAGAACTTTCGCAGTTATACTAGATATGCTAAAAGCACTGCTAATTTCATTTATATTACTGTAATCTTCATTGTATAATTTTATAAACTTGTCATATCTTATCATATATCTCACCTACTACATCAAATTCTATATGCATTAAAGTCTATATAATATGTATTCACAACCTCTTATTTCTCATCGGTAATTGCTTCATTTTTATCACTATTTTCTTTAGAATTTATATTCTTTATTTCACTGTTTTCAACACTATTTACTTCAAAATCGGTTCCCATTTTTAAATCTTTCTCTGAAATAATTTCTTCGATTCTACTTTCTAATAAAACCTTTTCTTCTTCTAATTTCTTAATTTTTCTAGACTGTTCCTTTATTTTCAAAGTTAATTTTAACTGCCTTACAAATCCTAATATAGTAACTATTACTGCTCCCAATGCCGCTGATACAAATATGACTATAGCCTGAGAAACTTGGACTTTAGCAAAAAAGAAATCAATCATAACACTGTCTGCATTTTTTAAAGCAAATACTGCTACTAGTATTGCAAAAATAAGTGAAAATATAAAACTTATCTCCATCAAAATACCCCCTATTTATAATTCCTCTTATTTAAAAGAATAGATACAATTAATGATACTCCTAGAATACCGGCTGCTAAAAAACCTATTAATCCAAAAGCTGACATCCCTAATATTTCAGGGCCTGTATGAGCTTGAATTATTATAGATGAACCCACAATAATTGACGAAATTATTAAACTTAATGCCAATTTATTTGTCATTATATATATTTCCTTCTCCAACTTGTTTAATCCTTCTATCTCCATTTTAATTTTTAATTTATCTTTGTCGATTTTATATAATATATCATTAACTCTATTAGTAATTTCAAAAATATTCTCTATATTTTCGGTTGTAGTATCTATAATTTTCTTTGTTACAGATTTGGGATTAAATTTCCTTTTCGTTATCTTTTTTATAATTTCCTTAGAAATTCTTGATAAATTAAAATGAGGATTTAATTTTTTTCCTGTTCCTTCAATCGTTATGATTGATTTAATTAATAATGTTAATTGTGAAGGCATTTTTAGTTTATATTTATATGCTATAGACATAATTTCATTAAATGCTTCTCCAAAATTAATTTTATTAATTGGTAAATCAAAGTAGTAATTTATAATAAAGAATAATTCTTTCTTTAACCCAATTTCATCAGTTTCAGCAGATATCGCATTCATTTTATATAAACTTTCTACTATCTTATCTATATCTCTATCGATAGCTGCTCTTAATAAAGTCGTTATAAATTCGAATGTTAAATTATCTAGATATCCTACAACTCCAAAATCTATAAAACTTATTTTGTTTTCTGATAATACTAAAATATTACCTGGATGCGGATCACCATGAAAAAATCCATGTATAAATATCTGCTCCAAAAATACTTTCGCACCTAGCTCCGATAACTTTTCTTTATTAAATCCCATCTTATCTATCTCATCAATATCACTTACTTTAATCCCTTTTATTTCTTCCATAACTAATACTTTTTTTGTCGTATATTCCCAATATGTTTTAGGAATAACTACTCTTTCATCGTTTTTAAAATACATTCTAAACCTTTCACAATTTTGAGCTTCATAAGTATAATCAAGCTCTTTTCTAATAAAATAAGAAAATTCCTCTACAATATCTCTTGTACTAATAACCATTTTTTTCTTTAAAATATCATCAAACAATCTAGCTAAAGTATATAAAATATCTATATCCTGTTTTATTATTTCATCTATATTAGGCCTCTGCACCTTTATTACAACTTTATTACCGTCCTTTAAAACACCACGATAAACTTGCCCAATAGATGCAGCCGCTAAAGGTTCTTCTTGAAACTCAATAAAAACATCTTCTAAATCTTTACCTAGTTCATCCCTAATAATGCTTTTTGCAGTATCTAAATCAAAAGGAGTAATTTCATCCTGTAATTTTGACAATTCATCTACTATATCTTTCGGTAAAATATCATATCTTGTACTAAGAATTTGTCCAAATTTAATAAAAGTTGGCCCTAATTCTTCTAATGTAAATCTAATCCTCTCACCTCTAGTATATTTCTGACTGTATTTTTTACTTCTTATAAACATTTTCGAAATAATGCTTCTATTATCAATTCTTTCTGCAATCATATCGAATCCATACTTTGTAAGTATCTTTGCTATTTCTCTATATCTTTTTAATTTCTTTCTTCTTTTATAAAGAAATAACCTCAATCCTGCCACTCCTTTTTAGTGGTATATATATCCATTATTATTGTCATAGATTAAAATATGTATTACATAAACTCATCTTTTTTTAGAAAAAAACTGCCTTACGGCAGTTTAATACTTTATACTCTATTAGGATTATAATTATTTCTATCTGAAACTCTTGTTCTTAACAGATACCATATAGGACTGGCAATGAATATTGATGAGTAAGTACCAGCTATTATACCTACGATTAATGGAAGTGCAAAATCTTTTATAGCTTCTACTCCAAAAATATATAAAACTACTATAACTAATAATGTTGTAAATGAAGTATTAATAGATCTTACTATAGTTTGAGAAATACTCTTATTTACAATATCCTCATATTTGTCTTTCTTCATAATTTTTATGTTCTCTCTGATTCTATCAAAAACTACAATTGTATCATTTATTGAATAACCTACTATAGTCAGCATAGCAGCCACAAAAGGATTATTAACAGGTATTTGAAAAATTGCATATACACTAAAAGTAATTAAAACATCATGTACTAGAGCAACAATAGCTGAAATACCAAATTTAAATTCAAATCTAAAAGTAATATATATAAGCATACCAATAGTAGCTATTAATACTGATAATAATGCTTTAGTCCTTATTTCCTTACCTATAGAAGGCCCAAACTTTTGTGATTGAACAAAAGCTTCATCTTTAAGATTATATTTTTCTTTAAACTTATTGAATATTTCTATTCTATCTTTATTATCTAAATCTAAAGTCGTCTTTATTATAACCTGTTCTTTATTATCTCCAACATGAAGGATACTTGCATTCTTATCAAATTCATCTGTAATCTTTCTTATTTCATTAACTGGTACTTTTTTACCAAAATCAATCTGTAATAAAGTTCCTCCAGTAAAATCAATACCAACATTTAAACCATTTACAGCTGCCATCACTAAACCTATAACAATTATAGTCAAAGAGATAAGGAAAAATTTATTTCTATTTCTTATGATATTCACGTCAAATCCCCCTCTTTTATGCTCCATAGAGTTTTGTATTTTTAGTTATATTCATCTTTATAGTAAGTTTTAGTAAATATTTTGTAATAAATACTGCTGTAATCATTGAAGCAACTAAACCAATTAATAATGTTACTGCAAATCCTTTAATAGGCCCTGTCCCAAACTTAAACAATACAATTCCTGCTATAAATGTAGTTACATTGGCATCTATAACAGTACGCAAAGCACGTTTAAATCCTGAATCAACAGCTGCCCTTAAAGTCTTACCTGATCTAATTTCCTCTTTAATCCTTTCAAAAATTACAACATTAGCATCTACAGCCATACCTATTGATAAAATTAAACCTGCAATACCTGGTAAAGTTAAAGTAGCATCTAAATAAATCATAGTACCTAAAAGCAATAATATATATATAGTAAGACTTATATCGGCTATTAATCCTGGTATTCTATAATAAATTAACATAAATAAAAATATCAAAATTAATCCTATTTTTGCAGCATAAATACTCTTATCTAATGATTCTAATCCCAATGTAGGGCCAATAACTGAAGTTTGCACTTCTTTCATTTCAACAGGCAATGCCCCTGCTCTTATTAAAGTTGCTAATTTTCCTGCCTCTTCAACTGTAAAATTACCTGTTATTACAGCTTTACCATCCGTAATAGCACTATTAACTACAGGACTTGAAATCACTTCATCATCTAAAACTATATATATAATTTTGTCTTTTCTATTCACATTCTTAACCAATTCACGAGTCGCCTCTGCAAATCTTTTAGCACCTTCTTTATCAAACTCTAATGCAACAACAGGCTCTTCTCTTCCTTTTTCTCTATTTAACTGATAAGTAACCTCTGATCTTTTTATATTTTTACCAGTTACAACAACATTACCTTTAGGATCAACAAACTGTAATTGTGCTGTTTTACCTATAATATCAATAGCATCTTGTGCATTCTTTACGCCTGGTAATTCAATTCTTATTCTTTTTTTACCTTCTAAAACTATATTAGGCTCGGCTACACCTAATCCATCTACTCTTTGTCTTATAATCGCCTTTGCCTGCTCCATTATCCTTTCTAATTCTGCACCTTGTGCATCAGTTTGTGCTTCTAATACAACAAATACTCCACCTTCCAAGTCTAAACCAAGTTTCATGCTTTCTTTTACAGGCGTAATCTCATACTTACCTAAATTAACTCCATAAATCGCCGAATAGCTAATAAATCCAATTAATGCAATAATCAATAAAAAAATAGCAATATTTTTGAAGTTCATTTATTCTGCCCCCTTCAACCCATCATTATTTTTATTATATAACTACTGTAAAAATGAGTCAATAATATATAACTTTGTAATATTATACCCTCATCCATATTGAAGCTTTATTTTAAATTATTCTTTATGTTTCTTTGCATATTTAACATAGTCTACAGCTGACTGTTTTAAATGATTAATTTCTTCATCAGTTAACTTTCTTACAACCTTTGCCGGTGAACCTAATACTAAAGTTCCTGATGGAATTTTCTTACCCGGTGTTATAATACTTCCTGCACCAACTAAAACATTGTCTTCAATTTCAGCACCATCTAAAATTATAGCACCCATTCCTATCAAAACATTATCTCCAATTTTGCATGCATGTATTATTGCCTTATGCCCAATTGTAACATAATCACCTATAACTGTCTCGCATTCTTTACTTATGTGTATCACACATCCATCCTGAATATTTGTATATTTACCAATTTTTATCGAATTCTCATCGCCTCTTATTACTGTATTATACCAAATACTCGTGTTCTCTCCTATTTCAACATCTCCAATTATTTCTACACCATCTGCAATAAAACAGCTATCATGTATTTTGGGCTTTTTACCTTCATATTCCTTTAACATGCTTAACCCTCCTTAATATCCTAGCAACCATTTGCCACTATCGATATAGCACATTCTATTCTCTTTTTCTCCATTTCACAGCCAATTTTATATGGTTTAGTTATATCTTTATTAAAATTATAGGCATTAGCATGACATCCTCCGCTACAGTAAAATCTAGCCCAGCATTCCTTACATTCACTTTTTGTCAGTACATTTGCTCTTTTAAATTTCTCTCTTAACTTTTCGTTTGTTACACCAGTAAAAATATCGCCCATTTTAAATTCTTCATCCCCAACAAATTGATGGCAAGGATATAAATCTCCTTCAGGAGTAACTGCCATATATTCTACACCGGCGCCACAACCTACTACTCTCTTAATTAAACAAGGTCCTTGATTTAAATCAATCATGAAATGGAAAAATTCAAAGCCCTTCCCTGCTTTTTTAAGTTCTATATATTTACTTGACAATTTTTCATATTCATTCAATATTGTTTCTAAATGTTCTTCTAATATTGCATAATCATTCTCTGGACTTGCAACTACCGGTTCAACTGAAATACTATCAAATCCCATTTCATGAAGTTTTAAAACATCTTTAGAAAAATCTAAATTATAGCTTGTGAATGTACCTCTAACGTAGTATGTTTTATCTCCTCTTAATTTTACTAGCTTTAAAAATTTAGGAACAATAATATCAAAACTACCATTACCATTTAGTGTTTTTCTCATCCTATCGTTTACTTCTTTTCTACCATCTAAACTAAGTACTACATTATCCATATTTTCATTAATAAACTTCATATTATCATCATTTAATAAAATTCCATTAGTAGTTATAGTAAATCTAAATCTTTTATTATATTTTTTCTCCAGTTCACGTCCATATTCAACTAACTTTTTCACAACATCAAAGTTCATCAACGGTTCTCCACCAAAAAAATCGACTTCAAGATTTTTTCTATTTCCTGAATTTTCAACTAAAAACTCTAATGCTCTCTTACCAACCTCTAAAGGCATTAATAATCTTTGTCCCTTGAAATCCCCTTGAGAAGCAAAACAATATTCACACTTTAAATTACAATCATGCGCCACATGCAAGCACAGAGCTTTAACAATATTTTGCGGATTATAATTTATATCCAATTCCTCTTCTTTTGTAAATAACAATTCATTATCGACTAAAGTCTGTATTTCTTTATATGCTTCTACGATATCAGATTCATCATATTTATTTTTTAAATCATCAATAATTAATTCTAGACTCTTATCTTCATATAGTTTAATTATGTCCCAAACGATTTCGTCTACTACATGTACTGCTCCACTATTAACATCTAATACTATGTTTTTCCCATTCATTTGAAACATATGCATATTCATATACATTCCTCCTTAATACCGTCGCAACTTCTATTTTATATCAAAGATTAAATCTAATCAAATAATTTTACATTTTTAAACAGAAAAAAAGCAGTGGATAACCACTACTTTTTATGTAGCACTTTATCTCTCACACTTCTGATTTCCAACAGTGCAAGAAGTCTTACATGCTGACTGGCATGAAGTTTGGCACTCTCCGCATCCACCTTTTGCAATTGTACTTTTTAAGCTACGACCACTTATTGTATTTATATGCTTCATATATATACCTCCCTTAATAATTTTTTCTTAATAGATTATAACACATAGATTTTTAAATATAAAGTGTTATTTTAAATTAACTCCAATCATACCGCCAACTGCTCCTGTAATTATTGCAACTATTCCTTTTATTATAACATGGCTATTAATTTTATATGAACGTATAAAAATATAACTCACTAATATCAATAATATAAAATATAGTAAACCAATTATGGCACCATTAAGCCATCCCTTTTTTTTAATTTTCACAGACGTATAAATTGCTCCTAAAGCAATACTAACTATCATAATTATAGAATTCAAAATTGGCACAACATTCTCCGATAAACTCGTATAAGTTAATATTACTGCTAGAACAATAATACATATAATCGAAATTGCTATACTTATTAAAACCCCCTTAAAAGTTGTAACCATATAATTGTCATTTTCCTCATTAACATTTATTCTCATTTCTCCACCCCCAATACTTCTTATTTAAACTTATGCAGAATAAATCTAATTAATTACAAGAAAAAAGACCCCCTTCCGGAAGTCTTTTATGTACCAAAACTATTTTTCACTTTTTACAACATTGCCAATTGCCCATCTTGAGACATTAAATCTAGTTTTGTCAGCACCTACTTCAATAGTTATTATTTCATCTTTAATCTTTACTATTTTCCCATGAATGCCGCCAATTGTGATAATTTCATCACCAACTTTTAAATTATTTCTCATCTCTCTAATTTTTTTCTCTTTCTTCTGTTGCGGCCTAATTAAAATAAAGTAAAAAATAACCAACAACAAAATTGGCATCAATAATCCTGAATACTGTTGCATGCAATCCCCCCTTCCTTTCTATATATTCTATATTAACAACTTAATTCCTTCACTTATTTAATATATCCATATTTTTTAAAGAATTCTTCTTTATATTGCAATAACCTATCTTCTTTAATAGCTAATCTAATATTTTCCATCAATCTTAATAAGAAATACAAATTATGTATAGTAGTAAGTCTAGCTCCTAAAATCTCATTTACATTAAATAAATGTCTAATATATGCCCTTGAATAGTTACGACAAGTATAACAATCGCATTCAGGATCAAGTTTTCCAAAATCTCTTGCATATTTAGCATTTCTAATTACAACCTTTCCATGACTTGTCATTACAGTACCATTTCTAGCTATCCTAGTAGGTAAAACGCAGTCAAACATATCAATACCTCTTATCACACCTTCAAATAAACAGTCAGGGCTACCAACTCCCATTAAATATCTAGGTTTATTTTTAGGTAGGAGTGGAACCGTATAATCAAGCACTTCATACATAAGCTCTTTTGGCTCTCCTACACTCAATCCACCAATAGCATATCCTGGAAAATCTAAATCTACAATTTCTTTTGCACTCTGCTCTCTTAAATCTCTATACACACCACCTTGAACTATTCCAAATAAAGCTTGAGTATCTGGATTTCTATGTGCTTCCTTACATCTTTTAGCCCACCTAGTTGTTCTTTCAAGAGAATGTTTTACATAATCTCTATCACTAGGATATGGTGCACATTCATCAAACGCCATCATTATATCTGAACCTAACGCATTTTGGATTTCAATTGATTTTTCAGGACTTATAAAGTGTCTAGAACCATCTATATGAGATCTGAACTCAACACCTTCCTCTGTAATTTTTCTCAAATCTCCTAAACTAAAAACCTGAAATCCACCACTATCTGTAAGTATTGGCCTATCCCAGTTCATGAATTTATGAAGCCCTCCAGCTTCTTTTATCAACTCATGTCCCGGTCTTAAATATAAATGATAAGTATTACTTAATATAATTTGAGCTCCTAAATCTTTTAATTCTTCAGGTGTCATTGTCTTTACAGTCGCTCTGGTACCAACAGGCATAAATATAGGCGTTTCAATTACGCCATGAGGAGTATAAAGTTTCCCTAACCTTGCCCTGCATTCAGTAGATTCTTTAATTAATTCATATTTTACAGCCATTGGTTGCCTCCTTTACTTATTTTATTAACATAGCATCTCCAAAACTGAAAAATCTATATTTCTCTTTTACAGCAATATTATAAGCTCTTAAAACATTTTCTCTGCCTGCCAATGCACTAACTAACATAATCAATGTAGATTCAGGCAAATGAAAATTCGTAATAAGTTTATCAATAATTTTAAATTTATACCCCGGATAAATAAATATATCTGTCCATCCTTTTTTAGGAACAACAAGCCCTTCACTATTACTTGACGATTCTAAAGTTCTAGTCGTAGTTGTCCCAACAGCTATTATTTTGCCACCTTTTTTCTTAATCTCATTTATTGTATTTGCTGCCTTATCACTAACTTCAAAAAATTCAGAATGCATCTTGTGCTCATCTAAATTATCAACCTTAACAGGCCTAAAAGTCCCTAGTCCTACATGAAGAGTTATATATACAATCTCTACTCCTTTTTCTTTAATTTTTTCCAATAATTCATCTGTGAAATGAAGTCCAGCAGTTGGAGCAGCCGCCGATCCTTCTTTTTTTGAATACACTGTTTGATATCTTTCTCTGTCCTCTAACTTCTGCTTTATATACGGCGGTAAAGGAATTTCCCCTAATTTATCTAATACTTCTTCAAAAATCCCATCGTATTTAAACTCGACTATCCTAACTCCCTCTTCATCAATATCCAATACATCAGCTTTTAAAAGTCCATCACCAAAAACAAACGTAGTCCCTATTCTCGCCCTTTTGCCCGGCTTTACCAACACTTGCCATTTATCTTTTTCAACTCTATTTAATAGCAAAAATTCAATCTTACCACCAGTATCTTCTTTCTGCCCAAAAAGTCTTGCAGGAATTACTCTTGTATCATTTAATACTAAACAATCACCTTTATTTAAATAATCAATTATATCTCTAAATTCCTTATGTTCAATAGCACCAGTCTTTTTATCCAATACCATAAGTCTTGAACTATCTCTCTTTTCTATTGGATATTGTGCTATAAGCTCTTCTGGCAAGTCAAAATAAAAATCTTGTCTTCTCATTTTACCACATCCTTTACTCTACTTTTGCTCCAGTATAATAGTATTCTAATATCTGTTTATAATTATATCCTAATTCAGCCATTTTTTTAGCTCCCCATTGACTCATACCAACTCCATGTCCCCAACCTCTGCCTTCAAAAACATACATATTAGGTATCACTGGCATTATATTAGTTTTATCTCCATTTGTTATCTTAACTTGAGAATATACACTTCTAGTGTTAGTAACCATCCCATTGGCTGAAACAATATAAACTTTATTTAAAGTCGTCTTCACAGGTTTAAAATTAACTCCACTGACAACGTAAACATCAGCATCCGATTTTACATCGAACCAAGTACTTTTCAACGAAGCATATCCAAATACTTTTCTACTATTTTCTTTTTTTAATATCTCTACTCCATCAGTTCCTTCAATTTTCAATTCCAACACCCTACCATATTCAGAACGAGCCAAAGGTTCAACAGAACAAATATCTCCAATACTTATATCATTTGCTTCAAGTCTTTCTTTTATCTCTTTATTATTCAAAACTAACTGCCAACTGTAATTTGGCGAACCTATAGAAAAATCATCCTTCACTCCACGTAAATAAGGAATTTCATATTCCCAGACATTCTCGCTATTTTCAGTATGCCCGCCACTGGTAGAATGAAAATATGCATTTACCAACTTACCATTATATTTTAAAACTTTTCCATAAGTTTCATCAACAGCTTTATTACTCTTTATGTTCTCCCAATCATAACCTGCATATACTTGACAATGTTGTGTATCACACAAATCATATCCTAAATCATCATGCCTTTTCAAACTAATTAATGCATAATTCCTAGCTGCAACCGCTTGTGCTTTTAATGCTTCAAGAGGCCAATTTGCAGACATTTCCCTAGGCACTACTCCATATAAATAATGTTCAAGTGGAAGATAATTTATAATTATAAGCTCCTTATCTATTCTATTTAAAGTCAAATAATCTCTATAATTACTCCCATTTACAGCTATTATACTTCCATAACCTTCGGCTACATTGCTTTTAATATAAAGTTTTGCATCTGGATCTAATACTAATAATACATTTCCTTTATTATCCTCTATTACAATTCTCATATTACTATTATCTATTACGTTAATTTTCTTTCCAAGCTTTTCTGAAAATAGCTCTGACTCTGTCAATGCCTCTTCATAAGTTTTATAAAATCCTAACCAAATTCTAAACTTACCATTATAATACGGATATGCTTTGATATTCGCATCTTTTAAATTAATAATTTCAGCTTCTACATCATCGTATTCTTTATATTCTCCCTTTATTTCTAAATGATATGGCCCATAATCTGGCTGCTCATTTTCATTAACTAATTTAATACTGTCCTCAATTTTATAAAAATCGTCTAATCTAATAAATAAACTTTTCGCATCAGTCTTTAATATTTCATTAAAACCATTATCTATAGTACAAATAACAAAACCATTATTAGTACTAATAACCGCCTGATCTTGATACACCATTGGATTTTTGAGGCCTACTCTTATATATTTAACGTCACTTTTATCGCCTAAAACATTCAGAGAAATAAATTGAATTAATACTACTGCTAAAATTATTGTTAAAATCCTTTTTACATTCAAGATTTCACCCCTTAATCTGTATTTTGTACCGTTTTATCCCTTATTTAAGTCTTGAGAAAATATTTAAAATTATCGATAAAATTATACTTAAAACAATACACGTAACTATTGGAAAAACAAAAGTAAAATTACCTTTTTGATATACAATATCACCAGGCAGTTTCCCTAATCCTAATCTCTGCAATAGCATTAAAAATCCACCTAAAATAATAAAAATAAAACCCGTTAACACAAGAAATCTACCTAATGATTCCATTTTTTCACCCCAACTCATCTAATTTAATATTAAAATAATCTAAACATTTTTTAGTTACAACCCTACCTCTAGGTGTTCTATTAATAAATCCCAGTTGAAGTAAATACGGTTCATAAACATCTTCTATAGTGTTACTTTCCTCTCCTGTAGAAGCCGCCAATGTATCAAGTCCTACAGGCCCTCCATTAAATTTATATATTATTGTATATAATAGTCTTTTATCTACATTATCCAATCCCATTTCATCCACTTCTAATAATTCTAACGCCTTTTGTGCTACACTTTTTGTAATAACACCATCTTCTACAACTTGTGCATAATCTCTGACTCTTTTAAGGAGTCTATTTGCAATACGAGGTGTTCCCCTTGAACGCTTTGCTATTTCATTAGCACCATCTTCATCAATTTTTACACCCAAAATATACGCTGATCTTATTATTATTTTTTTTAAATTTTCTACATCATAGAAATCCAACTTGCATATAACTCCAAATCTGTCTCTTAATGGCGATGTTAATAAACCCGCTCTTGTCGTAGCTCCAATAAGAGTAAATTTAGATAAATCTAATCTTATCGATTTAGCACTCGGCCCTTTTCCTATAACTATATCCAATACGTAATCTTCCATCGCTGGATAAAGAATTTCTTCAACATTCCTGTTTAATCTATGTATTTCATCTATAAAGAGAACATCGTTTTCTTCCAAATTAGTTAATATTGCAGCAAGATCGCCCTGTCTTTCTATAGCCGGGCCTGATGTTATTTTTATATTAACTCCCATTTCATTCGCTATAATATTAGCTAATGTTGTCTTTCCGAGGCCAGGCGGCCCATAGAGCAAAACATGATCTAATGACTCATTTCGTCTCTTGGCTGCTTCAATAAATATCTTAAGTTTTTCCTTCACTTTATTTTGTCCTATATAATCATCTATTCTTCTTGGCCTTAATGTATTCTCTATCTCATAATCCTCATATTTTAAATTACTTGTAATTATTCTGTTCTCCTCTGCAATACTGCTCATTAACTATTCCTCCCTACTTGGTTGACAATTTCTTTAGGGCAATTTTAATTATGTCTTCTGTTTTCAAATCTGATGTATCAATTTTAGACAAAACATTATTTATTTCTGTTCTGCTATATCCTAAAGAAATTAATGCTCCAACAGATTCATCAATAGACGAATCGCTTTTAAAAATATTAGTTTCTGTAAAAATCTCATCTTTTATTTTATCTTTTAATTCCAAAACAATCCTTTTACCTGTCTTTAATCCTATTCCATGTGCCGTTGAAAGTAATTTTATATCTTCATTTAGTATTGCCTGTTTAATACTCTCTGGCGTTAATGATGAAAGTATACCAAGAGCTACTTTAGGCCCTATTTTAGATACTAACAATAATAATTTAAACATTTCTAATTCTTCTTTACTAATAAATCCATATATGCTAATACCATCTTCTCTTACATGAAAATGTGTATGAATTTTTACTCCTTTTATATTATCTTTTAAATTACAAATTGTATTTTTTGATGTATTGATAAAATAGCCAATTCCATGATTATCTATTACTATGTAATCCTCTCCTATCTCACTTACATCCCCAATTATATAACTAAACATCTAATTCCTCCTACACTATCATTATCTAATTTTAAATAACTCTTTGAATCTGCCAGAATGTGCATGACATATTGCAACAGCTAAAGCATCTGCAACATCATCAGGTTTTGGAATTTCTTTTAGATTTAATAATAATTTTACTATTTCTTGAACTTGCTTTTTTTGCGCTCTACCATAGCCAACAACGCCTTGCTTAACTTGAAGTGGAGTGTACTCATAAATATCTATTCCACAATTAACCGCTGCTAATATTTCAACCCCTCTAGCTTGTCCAATAGTAATAGCCGTCTTTACATTTTTATTAAAAAAGAGTTCTTCTATAGCAAATGCATCCGGCTTATATTCTATAAGAATTTTTGTTAACTCATCATAGACGATTTTTAACCTATATGGTAATGAAATATCCGGTTCAGTTGTTATAGCTCCATATTTTATAGCTTTAAGTTTATTTCCCTTTTTCTCAATAATTCCATAACCTACTATTGCAATTCCTGGATCTATTCCTACTATAATCATTAAATCATCTCCCTACAGTAAAGATAATGTAAAATTAAAAATTTAAAATGTAAAATTATTTAATGCTGGTATTTCAAAGATCAAATTTAAATAGCTAAAAAAGATTATTAAATATAATACATAAATATTTTACCATAATTAATTAGAACAAAAAAGCTAGGTTTTAACATTATCCTAGCTTTTAACTTATAAAATTCTCCAAAATATCTCCTATTTCCTCTTTTGAATCTACAACTATGCCTTTCTTTAATTTTTCTTGATCTATTTCCTTTAAAGTAGATACAGATTTATTTATCATTTCAATTAATACTTTTTCGCCCATGTCATTAAATTTAAATATGGCTATCTTATTATCCTTAACACCTATTATATAATGATTTGGACAATATCTATCTAACTCTCTTTTAACTATAATTCTTTCACTCGAAAAAGATAATAACTGCCAATTTGGATGATTAGTTTCTAAATACTTCCTATAATCTTCTTCATTAAAATTTATTATCGTTTCTTCTGGTTCTGCTATTTGAGTTAAAGTATCATTACACTTTTTATAATAATTTATGTATTCAATAAC
This sequence comes from Caloranaerobacter azorensis DSM 13643, assembly GCF_900129995.1. GTDB lineage: Bacteria > Bacillota > Clostridia > Tissierellales > Thermohalobacteraceae > Caloranaerobacter > Caloranaerobacter azorensis. Next base: position 28,656 of record NZ_FQXO01000024.1, read on the forward strand.
AGTATTAGGGCCAATAACATTTTCTTTTTCAACCCCAACATTATTGTCATTTTTATAGCCAATAACATTATTTTCTGCATCTTTAATTGTCAATTCCTTTTGAGGTTTCTCAATAGCCTTTTTATCTCCTACGTTATATCCATATATAAAACTTATCAAAAGTAATAAAAGTGCAAAAGTTACAAATGTAACTTTTGAAACCCTTTTCATAAATATCCCTCCTAATCTCTTGAGGAATATTTTTTCCAATCTGCCAAATTATATACATGTAAATGTTTATATGTACCTTTTTAGAACTTTGTCGTTTATAGCATACCAACATGCATCTTTATATATATCTTTTACATTTTTTATAATAACATTTACAATAGAATGGTAAATTTTATCTTGTTCCTCTTCCTTCAGTTTGTAATCTTCTTCTTTAATGCTGTAATTATAGGGATTAAAATCTATTTTAAGTTGTTTATCAACATACTTATCTAAATTCTCTATCTTCTTTTTTATAATCTTGTTACAAAATGTATAAACTAAACCTTCTATTTGTCTATCTTTCTTTTCTTTACTATCAATTTCTCTCCTTAAAGCTTTTCTTAAATCAATTATTTCGGGTTTACTAAAATCATAGTGAAATAGATAACTATTATCATAAAGGCCTTCAATGCCATATAACTCTATAGCTTTATTTTCCAATCTATCTACCCATTTTTTATTATTATAGCCGTATTTGTAGCCCTCTAGATAGAAACATAATTCTAATCTATTTATATCCTCATGAATTAATATACTTATATTTCTAGCTATTAATTCTCTGTTTGTCCTATTTTTCAATATGTATTTAATACGCCTTTTAATGCTTTTTGTGCATGTATATTTAGGCCGTATATTACTTATATTTTCTTCTAAATCATATAAAGACAATAGGATATAAATTGAATTAATATCATTATAAAATAAAAATTGATTTTTAAGTCCTTCATATATATCCCACAGTTTTTTGGGTGCAGTTGACATAGATATCCCTCCATCTAGCAATTATTACCATAAAAAAGGAGGTTTAAACACACATAGCTCTTTTTTCTCTAATAAGACTAGTTATTTTACTAGAGCACTATTTACCAATAAATCTACTTTTTCTCAAATTAAATATATAACAGACTCTATTTATCCTACTTTAGAATCATTAATAAGTCAATAGGCAATATAATTCAATTTTAATTAAATAAAGATAAATAATTAATATTGTCAAAAAAATAAAAATAGCATAAGTTCTAGAGTAAGAACCATGCTATAAATTTCTACGTTACTATCTGCTTACAATTGATATTAAATTAGAAATCTAATTATCATCATTTAAAACTTTGTCCAAATGCCACCACCAATGTTCTTTAGGTTCTTTATTATTCCAGCCTGGAAATGGCTCTTTTAAATAACAAACAAATTCTTTTGCTCTTTTTAATAAAATCTTATCATATTCTTCTAACTTTTTCTTTTGAAACTCATTTAATTTTTCATAATTATTTTCAATCTCACTTCTAATCAAAAATGTTTCAACATACTCAAATGGACTTACCTCTAAATCATCTGTTACATCCATCCCATATAACTCAATTAATCTATCTAAATCAGTCATCTCCATACAACTCCTCAAAGTTAACTTATAATTAATTTCTACTAAATACTCGCCTTCTGTAATTTTTAATACTTATTTAAATTTAACACCACTTTACAAGAAATAAAGAGTTAGCTTCCATAAAGTAGAAAAATCAGACATCTAAATCCTAGGAATACTAATCATAACTAAAAAAAAATCTAGGAGATGTCTGATTATGATTAGTATATCCAAAAACTCTATAAAACAAACATTAAAACAATATTTATATGAATATAGACATATTTTTAAGAAGCGAAGCTTTAATATATTTTACTGGCTAATACTGTCAATACTTGCA
>NZ_FQXO01000077.1 GCF_900129995.1 Caloranaerobacter azorensis DSM 13643
GATGTACAAAATCTACTTTTACATCTAAAACCTACTTTTTTCTTTTCTCCACATGCTACGCATTCAAATTCAAGATATCCATTAGATAATAACCCACAATTAAGCATTTTTTCTACTTCCTTAAATACTACTTTTCTTATTTTATATCCATAAAGCTCAACAAAACCTTCCCAATGATCTTGAAATATCTTTTTGATGATTCTTTTACTCATACACCTCACCTTAACTTTTTACATTAATTTACTGGTAATAGTTTACTCAAACTCTAGACTCTTTTTATTTACTAGGCTACGCCTATATTATTTTATCAAAAAAATTTATACTTTCTTAGACAAAAAATAAAAGGGCAGGTTTATACCTACCCTAAACTAGCTCCATACCCCTATCAAATGCTTTTAAATTTATATCTACATATTTTTCTTTAACCGTATCTTTAATTGCTTCTTCCCAATTTACTTCTGTAATATTTAACGCCTTTACTAAAGCTCCTAACATAATTATATTTTGAGTTCTAATGTTCCCTAATTCTCTAGCTGCATTTGCCGCATCTATTACAGTCGTATCTACTTTTTCTTTCAATTCTTCAATAATATCTTCCGGATATTTAACTTGCCCAATCAATACTGGCACTGAAGGAATAGAATAATTATTTACAACAAGCTTTCCGCTTGGCTTAAGATATTCAATCCATCTCATAGCCTCCATTTTCTCAAACGCCACTAAAATATCAGCCTGACCTTTTCCAATTATAGGAGAATATACTTTTTCACCATAACGAACTTGAGTAGTAACACTTCCTCCTCTTTGTGCCATTCCATGAACTTCTGACATTTTTACATCAAAACCAGCATCGACTAAACCTTTAGAAAGTACTTTACTCGCAAGAATTATTCCTTGTCCACCGACTCCAACTAACAATATATTTTTAGTTTCTAACATATTACTCACCCACCTTTACTATTGCATTGAATGGACATACTTGAAGACATACATCACAACCTACACACATTGTATCATCAATAATTGCTCCAACATCCTCTTTAAACGATATAGCAGGACATCCTACTTTTAGACATAATTTACACTTCTTACATTTATCTGATTCTACTGTACATATTTTTCTCTGATCTAATCCATATTCTTCAACTTCTTCTTTTGGCGATTTTTTAAGAACACATGGCCACTTAGTTATGATAACTACAGGTTCATCAGTATTAATCGCCTTATCTATAGCTTTTTCAGTTTCTTCTAAATCTAATGGATTAATAACTTCAATATGTTTAACCCCTATTGCCTCGCAAATTTTTACTAAATCTATCTGTTCTGTAACTTCACCCATCAATGTAAAACCTGTACCCGGATTTTCTTGGTGTCCAGTCATTCCTGTTATTCTATTATCAAGTATAATAGTTGCTGCATTACCCTTATTATATACAATATCTATAAGTCCGGTAATACCCGAATGGAAAAATGTAGAATCACCAATAACTCCAAATACTTTAGTATCTTTTCCATTAACTTCAAATGCTTTACTAAATCCATGCCCTGCACTTACACTTGCACCCATACATATACAAGTATCCATAGCTTCTAATGGTGGTGCCGAACCAAGAGTATAACATCCTATATCACCAGTTATTACAACATTTTTCTTCTTGCTTAATACATAGAATAATCCTCTATGCGGACAACCTGCACACATTGTAGGTGGCCTTGAAACAACCTTCTCACTATTCATTTCAATAATTTCTTTCTTTTCACCTAATAATGCTTCTCTAATTATGTCAGGATTAAGCTCGCCAACATTTGGTATAATTTCTTTTCCAACAACATCTATACCCATTGCCTTAATTTCAGTTTCTAAATATGGTTCTAATTCTTCAATTACATATAATTTATCCACCTGATCAGCAAATTCTCTAATTTTTTGTTTTGGTAGCGGGAATGTCATGCCTAATTTTAAATAAGAAGCACTATCTCCAAAAACTTCTTTAGCATATTGATAAGCAACGCCTGATGTAATAATGCCTATACTCTTATCATTAAATTCAACTTTATTTATTGGTGTATTGTTACTATATTCTTCTAATTTCTTTAACTTCTCCTCTAATTTTACATGTAGCACTCTACCATTAGCTGGTGTAGCTACATATTTAGCGATATTTTTATCATATTCTTTAATTCCTACTTCTTGTCTTTCTTCTAGTTCAACTAAAGTTTTACTATGGCATATTCTTGTAGTTAATCTTAAAAGAATCGGAATATCAAATTGTTCACTTATTTCATATCCTAATTTAACAAAATCTTTAGCTTCCTGACTATCGCTTGGCTCAAGCATTACCAATTTTGCTGATTTAGCATAATATCTATTATCCTGTTCGTTTTGTGAACTATGCATACCAGGATCATCTGCTGTTACTAATATGCATCCTCCATTTACTCCAGTATACGCAAAAGTAAACAAAGGATCCGCTGCTACGTTAACACCTACATGTTTCATAGCAGCAATCGATCTTGCTCCTGCTATTGATGCACCAATCGCCACCTCTAATGCAACTTTTTCGTTTGGTGCCCATTCTGAATAAATTTCTTTATATTTTGCTATGTTTTCTAGTATCTCCGTACTAGGAGTACCAGGATAAGCTGAAGCCACAGTAACTCCTGCTTCATATGCACCACGAGCTACAGCTTCATTGCCAGTCAATAATTTTTTCATTTTTTACACCCCTTTACATTTTTTATATATTCGCAGCTATTACACTACCTAAAGCTATTGAATTCAATTTAGCCTCATGAGTATCAGCCCTTGAAACTAATACAACTGGTACTTTAGCTCCCATAATAATTCCTGCCGATTGAGCTTTAGCAAAATAAGTTAAACTTTTACCCACGCCATTCCCCATTTCAATATTAGGCATAAGTAGTACATCGGCATCCCCTGCAACCTTACTTTCAAACTTTTTAATTTTTGCTGCCTCTTTAGATATAGCTAAATCTAATGCTAGAGGCCCTTCTATAATTACGCCTTCACCAAATTCATTGTTTTCTCCTAATTCTTTTAAACTGTTAGCGTCAACAGTAGCTGGCATTTTAGGTGAAACTTTTTCTTTCGCTGCTAATGCAGCTATTTTTACAGTTTCATATCCTAAAGCCCTACAAGCTTTAATTGCATTTTTTACAATTTTAATCTTTTCTTCTAATCCAGGTGCAATATTCATACCACCATCAGTCAAGAAAAGCAACTTATGATAAGTTGGCACTTCATATACCATTACATGACTTAATAAGCTATCAGTCCTTAAACCATATTCCTTATTTAACACTTCTTTTAAAAGGATAGATGTATCAATTAACCCTTTCATTACAAAATCCGCTTTGCCTTCATTTACATATAAAACTGCAGTTTTAGCCGTTTCAGTTAAATCTTTTACATCAACTTTTTCAAACCTTTCAATATCCAAACCATATTTACTAGCTATATTTATTGTCTCATCAATATCTCCAATAAGAATTGGTTCTACAATCCCCTCATTAGCCGCATCACATACAGCTTTTAAAACTTCATAATCTTGAGAAGCCGCTACAGCAAGTTTCATCTTCTTTTGCTCTTTAGCAATACTCAATAATTCTTTTAAACTCTTTATCACGGTCTTCACCCCTTATGATATCGTTTTCCTGCAATTAAAAACAAAACTCATTTATATTTTATCATAATTTTACTACGTTTTTATTTTATTCTTAATATTAACTATTAAATTATTTTAATATTTAGATTATTTTTAATAATAATCGTACAAAAAAGGGAATGATTATCGAGTCATTCCCTCTATTCTTTCAATTTCCTTCATACATGCTATAGTTATCTCATCTAATGGATTTTCATCATATGCTTTTTGTATATCTTCTTTAGCTTTATCTAAAATACCCATTTGAAGATATGTCATACCTCTATTACACAATATTTCATAATCTTTAGGCCTCTTTTTGTAGGATTCTGTAAACTTTTCAATAGCTTCTTCATATTGTCCTAAATTAGCTAAACAAAGTCCTAATTCATTTAATGCATCTACCTGCCCCGGCACTATACTTAATACACTTTCAAATTCTTTCTTTGCTTTGGCAAAATCACCTATTTGTCTATATCCTAAACCTATTACAAACAATAAATTCCACCAGTCTGTATATTTTTCTTTCAAAGGCAATAACTTTTCAAGCCCTTTTACAGGATCCCCAATAAATATTTCGTTATATCCTTCTTCATAGACTATATCATCCTGCATTTCTAAAAGATTTAGTTTTATTTCTTCTTTTAGCTCTTCATCTTTACTCAACGTCAAAAACTTTTCCCAAATAATCTTACATTTAATAAATTGCTTATTCAATCTATAGTGATAACCGAGTTTATAATATGCTAAAGGATATTCATCATCTATTTCAAGTATATTTTCAAATTGTCTTGTCGCTTCATTTATAAACATGTTAGCTCTTTTTTCATCTCTTAATTCTAAATATTTTTTAGCCCTTTCCTCTAAAGCTACTCCATAATTATATAACCCATCTACATTTTTATCATTTAATACTACTAATGCTCTTAAATATATTAAACCATCATCGAGCAGTCCTTCTTTAATAAACTTCACACCATTATATAATATAAAATCTTCAATTTTTTCATCAAAACTGTATAAAATATCTCTGTATTTTTCAATATACGGGAAATTAGGATCGACTCCAATTGTATATATCATTCCTCTGATTATTGAAGAAATTTTTATTTCATCTTGAGCTCTTCTTTCCTTTATCTCTGTAATAAGTTCATCTACTAAAATAGGCAGAGGTACATTGGAATCTAATTTAAATTTGTTAAATTTAGTATTTGCACTCGATTTTAGTTCTATAAAAGTCAAATTTTCAGTTTTTTCCTTGAAAAATTTCTCTATTCCCCTCATTTTTCATCTCCTTTTCATAACCTTCACTTCTTATTTTTTCTATATCTTCAGTTACATCATATACGGTAACTTTATTAAATACTTTCTTGCTCTCATTATATTTAAAAAGCACAATACCTTCTTTATACAATACTTTATCTATCTCAAAATTATTCTTCATAAAATCCAATATATCAAATGTAAATATTTCAAAATGAACCTTATTAATTATTCTTTTTGCCGGAATATTTACAAATTCCTTTAAATATTTATTGATATATAATTCATTCTGCAAAAATTTATGAATAGTATTTCTATCATCGATTTTTTTATCTGACTTCATAAATTCAGGCAAATTAGATGTTTTATTGTTAAGTAAAAAATCATATTTTAATAATTCTCTAAATATCTCTATATTTTTATTTATCCTATCAAAATAATAATCATAGAATATCCTATATAAACTAACTTTACTGTGAGAAATCGAATCTAGTTTATGCTTTTCCCAATAACTACTAAAATCCTCAAAAAAATCAAAAGGTGTTCGATAATAATTTTTAATAACATATTTTAAACTATTTTCAAAACTTCTACTATTTGAATATTTTTCTAATAAATCTTCAATAGATTTTAATTTTAACATTTCTCCATAATTTATATAGTCATTTTCAAGTACCTCATAAGGAGGTTTATCTAAAAACTTAAATCCGTATTTTTCTCTATCTCTTCTCAATCCTGATCCCTTAAGGAGTTTTAAAAAACCTAATTGAAGCATGTCTGGTTGCAGATTATATACATCATTAAATGACTTTTTGAAACTATTATAATCTTCATATGGTAAGCCCGCTATTAAATCCAAATGTTGATGAATATTGTTATAGCTTTTTATTTTTCTTACAACTTTACTCAATTTATCAAAGTCAGTTTTTCTGCTAATTGCTTCTAACGTTTTATCATTTGTTGATTGAACTCCTATTTCAAATTGAAATAAGCCCTCTGGTACAAATTTAAGAAAATCTAACATTTCATCATCTAAAAGATGTGCTGTAACTTCAAAATGAAAATTTATATTTTTTACATTTTGCGCCATTATGAATCTCATAATTTCAAGGGCATAGTCCTTTTTTGCATTAAAAGTTCTATCTACAAATTTTACCTGTTTTACTCCCGCTTTAATAAGTTTTAATAAGTCTTCTTTTACTCTATCGAGAGAAAAATACCTTACTCCTTTTATAGTCGATGATAAACAAAATTGGCAATTAAAAGGGCATCCTCTAGAACTTTCAAAGTATACAATTTTGTCCTTAAATTCATTTAAATTTCCTTCATACGGAGATGGAATAATATCAAGATTAGAAATCAAAGGCCTAGGATTATTTATAATTATCATTTTATCTTTCCTAAATATTAACCCTTTTATATTTTCATAGTCATTCATACCTTCATCTAAATAATGTAATAATTCCTTAAATGTTTCTTCCCCTTCTCCATATATTATAAAATCAATAAAATCGTACTTTCTTAACAATTCATCGCCATCAAAGGAAACCTCTGGGCCACCTAATATGATTTTAGTCTGTGGCCTTACAATTTTTAATCTTTCGCAAATTTCTAAAGTCTTCTCAATGTTCCAAATATAACATGAAAAGGCTAAAACATCAGGTGCCTGCTTAAAAATTTCTCCTGTAATATATTCGGTATTTTGATTAATTGTAAATTCCATAAGTTTAATATTATCAAATGAATTTATACAGTAACTTCTTAAATATCTGATTGATAAAGAAGAATGAATGTATTTTGAATTTAGTGTAGATATTACTATGTTCATTTATCGTACCTTCCTTCTTATTTCATATAGAAAAGCAGCAAAATGCTGCTTAATAAAAGTCTATCCCTTATCTATCTATTTTACTCCAAACCAGACAATTTCTCCATACTTTTTAAACCCAATTGACTCTGCTAACTTTATTGAAGGTATATTGTCAACTAAAATATGAACATAAGGAATCCAGCCAATGTCAAATACTTTCTTTGCAAGATCAATGCTAACAGACACTGCTAATCCCTTGCCCCTATATTCTTCCTTTGTATACATTATTCCCATTGAACCATCCTCTCTAACTACAGCCCAAGAAATAGGAACGCCATTTTCATCAAAAATAGCCGATGAAGGCCTATTTTTAATACAATCAATTATATATTCTAGAGAATCTTCGCTCTTATATGTATAATATTCATTTACAACTAATGCATCTTTAACTCTTAACTCTTTTACTTCATGTTTAATTCTAGTCAAGTCCAAATCTTTTTTATCCATATAATATAAATAACATTGTTCTTCCCAATCTATTTCTTCTCTATTTTTTATTAAATCATAATATTTCTTTAATACACCCGCAAAATCCTGGCCTTTTAAATTCATATTCTCTAACATATTTTTAGCCACTTCATCTTCTGGGGAATATATTATATTCCATTCATCCGACTTTAATATAAATCCCTTTGGCCTATTTATATTATCTACAATAATCTTCCAATCTTTTGTAAATCTCATTCTACCTAAAACATTTATCGTAGCTATTTTATCATAATCTAATAAATGTTTTATCATTTCTACATTAGATACACAGTGCACTATACCCACTCTCCCTTCATCCGTTTAATATTATATCACGATGATATATTTGTTTTAAAAAACATTTTTATTTTTCCATTTCCCTAATCTGAAATGGTATATTATTATTGCCGCTTCGAGTAAAACAGATAGACTAATTGCTATCCAAACACCGTTTGCACCCATACTAAATACTTTACTCAAAATATATGCCATTGGCAATTTAAAACACAAATTTGCTACTAATGATGCGATCATAGGTGGTGCCGTATCTCCAGCTCCAACAAAAGCTCCACCATACACAATTGGATAAATAACGAAAATTACACCAATATAAACTATTCTTAAATAATTTGCACCTATATTAATCACTTCAAAATCTTTAGTAAAAATAAACATTAAATATTTAGCAAACATAAAATATGGAAGTGAAAATATCAGCATGTTAATTAATGCTAGTTTTATTCCATCTTTTACTATCGATTCAGCTGATTCTATATCTTTTTTACCAAGATTTTGCCCTACAAGGACAGAAATAGATAGATTTAATCCTGCTAAAAAAATAAATACCAAGTTAAATATTCTGCCTCCTATAGTAAAGGCTGCAACTGCTTTTGTACCAGAATAATTTGCAATCTTATACATCACAAGTCCAGTAATAGGCCTAGAAATAGCTTGAACCGCAGAATATGAGCCTATTTTCAAAATCTTACATATTAAATTCATTTTGATACTTAAAACTTGTAAACATTTCTTAATCTCATCATTAAATATTTTTCTTAAAATTATTTTAAACATAAGTACTGAAGCAAAAACATTCGATATGGCCGTTGCAAGTGGTGCTCCCATAAACATAAGCCTTGGAAAACAAAATAGTCCATATATTAGTATAGGATCAAGAATAATGTTTACTAAATTCATAAGTCCAAATATTAACATCGGAGTTTTAGTATCTCCTCTAGCCTGTAATATAGCCCTACCAGTTAAATTAAAAAATACAAAAGGCATACTTAACGAAACTATCTTCAGATAATTAATCGAATTTTTTGCAACTTCTATCTCTACTCCAAATAATTTTATTATAGAAGTAGATAAACTAAAGCCTAATATAGATATCAATATACCTATTGCAATTGAAAGTATTAAAGCTTGTCCCGTTATTTCTAATACCGCTTTATCATCATTTTCTCCAGTCTTTCTAGAGATTAAAGCAATTGCTCCTGTAGCAATTAATTGAGTTATAACAATAATAACACCAATAATTGAAGCACCAATACCAACTGCAGCAGCTTCATTAACCCCTATATTAGAGACAAAATACATATCTATTATATCTAATAATGTCTGTAAAATCTGGCTCACCATAACAGGCCATGCTAAATTCCATATTATCTTTAATCTACTATTATTCTCTAAAATCATATAATCACCTTTTTCAATTATTAATATTTTTATTTTAACATATTTAAAAAAATTTCTAAATTCTACCTTTATAATATGATATAATATTATAAATAAAATATGGAGGTTATGTGTATGTCTTATATGACGATTCGGCAAATAAGACATGAAATGTGTCTAAATAAACTGCGAGAATTAGGCTGCCAAGTTGCATCTATTCAAGGTGTTATGTTTTACGTTAAATATACATTAGATGAATTAAAAATTGAATATATGTATCATATTAATCCCGACAATACATATTATCTAGAAAGAATAAAACCTTATGTAGTTTCAGCAGGTATACTAGAATCGGAAGATAAAGTCGTTAACGCTATAATAATAGACATTGAACAATTTAAAAATGCAAAACATAGTAAAAATTTTAAAGCCTTCATTGAAGTAGATACCGAACTTTCAAAAGCTGTTAGAGCATTTGAAGATTTATACCTATACTATAATATTTCAAGAGAAGACACAGAACTTATAAAAAAAGAAATTAATAACGTCATGGAATTACTAATAGAAGTTAAAAATAGAAGTGATAGAGTATTTTTCAAAAAAGAACCAGAAAGTTTCTAAAATACAACTATTTATTGGAATTAAGCTTTTCTAACAATTTTGAAGGTATTTGTAGATTTTTGTAGAAATATATAAATGATATACGTTCTAAAGGAAGGAGAGTTAAAATGCAGGAATTTGATAAAATATCAATTGCTGAAATATCAAAAAAGGATATGCTTATGATTATTGAAGCTCTTGAATATACAGGTAAGAATACAAATATTGACTCTTTCTTAAAACTTAGAAACAATATTATAAAAGAACTTAGTGAACTTGCCGACAGTACTGAAGATGAATTTATACAGTATTTAAAAAAATAATTTTTTACCCCGTAATCAAACGGGGTTTTTAAATTTAAAAAATCTATAAACTCCTGATTTTGTCTTAATATATGTGATAAATAGCTTTTCTGTTTCTTCTTTATTAATTACTTTGCATCTATTTAAAAGTGAATGATTAAATTCTTCTTGGACATCATATTTAAAAACATCAGGCATATAATAACTTTTTATATAAAGACTTTCTGGATTTATTCTACTTTTTCTAAGTTTTATCAAATAATCTGATAAACTCTGTATAAAATTCTTATCCTTATATTCCATAGTTTTACTGTTGTTTTGGACAATTAAACCTAACATCCCATACAAAAAGAAATTATATGGTATTTGATTAAATTCTTCTATATCACCTCTTAAAATATCTAATACTTTCCCTAATATATAGAAATTATTATTTATTGTTTTTCCATTAAATAAATCTAGCAATTCAATCCTAGTTTTCTCAAAATCTATTACAAAATTCCCGGGAAAAGTTGCAATATCTGCTCTATAATATTTATTATACTTACTAATTAACTCCTTTTGAGATAATTGTATTATTTCCTCTTTTAAATTGATTATAATTTTATCATAATCTTTTTGACTATTTAATATCAAATATAATATTTTAGATAGCATTATACATTCCTGTAAAATAAATATATTACCAGTTGTAAATAAGACATTTTTTATAACCTCTGATAATATAATATCCCATTGAGTATTTGCAGCTACAATTGGAAATATTCTTGCATAAACACTATCATCATTTTCAACCCAGTAAGTTCTATCATCAAATTTATTTACTGAATTTATAAGCAGTTTATTGCTTCCATGTCTATAATTTATCCATAACTTTATTTCTTCTTCAAATCTCGTATATTCTACAATTGTACCTTCAACATTCATCGAAGGTATTAAAGATTTTACTGTAATTATAAATAATTCAACTATATACGACCACTGCCCTTTTATTTTTTTCTGATTTATCGTATCAGACTTACTAGCAAAATATCTTAAGCTATCGCCGTATACAGCATTATTTATAAAATACTTAATTCTATCTTCCAATTTGTCAACACTCCTTTGCTCGATACGTATAGTATAACAAAGTTTATGTATAATCGAGTAGGAGGTAGATGATTAATTCATCTACCGACCTCTCACACCACCGTACGTACCGTTCGGTATACGGCGGTTCATTAGGTTAAGTTCAATTTCTTATACTGCATAGAGAATGTTTTAAATCCTTGATTTAGCCAATACTGATTATTTAATGTCTTATTTAATATAGGACTATTAGATATACGCCAGTACCCCTTTCGGGTATTAGCGTATTGCCATGCCTTATACTCTGGGACTCCTAATCTTTTAAGATTCTTAAATTTGGTCTTAATTTTCTTCCATTGTTTCCAAAGGCATGCCCTTAATCTTCTCCTAG
>NZ_FQXO01000040.1 GCF_900129995.1 Caloranaerobacter azorensis DSM 13643
GATATAAAAATAATGCAAAAGTTACTACAATATAACCTTGATTTAACTAATGCTTTAAATGGGAAGCGAGTTAAACGAGGTTTATTCAAAGACAAAGTTGTAAATAAAATTGTTAATGCTGATTTAAACGGAGCAAGGAATATATGTATATTGGGAAGTAAAAAAGCACAGCAGAGATACAAAGCAGGAGGTGAAAACCGTTGGCTTAATTTAAAGCTGTGCAATCCTATAAAAGTAGAAAGCGACTTCGAGTTATGCAGGCTTATAGCCTCATAATAGAAGTATCGGATAAGATCTATAAATCTATAGAGATTTATAGGTATGCGTTGCTTTCTATAAGGTTTTTATAGATATAAGTCAACGGATGTGGAATTACTTATTAGCAGTATTAAAAGAAATAAAATAAAAGATAAAGGAGAATGAAGATGACTAAAGACGATAAAGAAATAATGTGTCAATGTGATTGTAATCATGAACATACTTGTGAGGATGAGCATGAGGATTTTCCCCAAATACATCTTGTATTAGAAGATGATACAGAAGTAGATTGTTTAGTATTAACGACAATGGAGTTAAGAGGCAAAAAATTTGTTGCATTGTTGCCAGTAGGGGAAGAGAGAGTTTTATTATATGAGCTTAAAGAAATAGAAGAAGGAATTGAGCTTGTTAATATAGAAAGTGATGAAGAATTTGAACTTGTTTCTAAAGCATTTTTAGAAGAATTTGGGGACGAATAGAATAAAAATATTTTGGGTGGGAGGTAAATTATGGAGAAAGAATTAAGGTTAGCGCAAGAATTAATAGATTTCATTTATAAAAGTCCGACTCAATACCATGCTGTAGAAAGTATTAAAGAGATGTTAATTAATAGTGGATTTGAAGAATTAAAATTAAGAGATAAGTGGAATATAGAAAAAGGTGGTAAATATTTTGTAACTAAAAATGATTCAGCATTAGTAGCGTTTGTAGTAGGAAGAGGAGATATTGAAAAAGACGGATTTAAGTTAATTGGAGCGCATACAGATGCACCGACATTTAGAATTAAACCGTCACCTGAAATGATAGCCGAAAATAGTTATCTAAAATTAAATACAGAAGTATATGGGGGCCCTATTTTAAATACATGGTTTGATAGGCCATTGTCATTAGCCGGTAGAGTGAGCTTAAAAAGTGATAATCCATTATATCCAGAAACTAGGTTAATAAATATTAATGAACCAATACTAATAATACCGAATTTAGCAATACATATGAATAGGAAAATAAATGAAGGAGTTTCAATAAATAAGCAAAAAGATGTGCTGCCTATATTATCTTTAATTAATGATGAATTTGAGAAAGATAATTACTTGATTAAGTTATTATCAAAACACTTAAATGTAAATTATGAAGATATTATTGATTTTGATCTTTATTTGTATGAATTTGAAAAGGGTAAAATTATCGGGCTTAATAGAGAGTTTATTTCTTGTGGAAGATTAGACGATTTAGCAATGGTACATGCTGGAATAACCGCTCTAATTAATTCAGAAGTTTCAAATTCAACAAATGTAATGGTATGCTTTGATAATGAAGAAGTTGGAAGCCAGACTAAACAGGGTGCAGGTTCACCAATGTTAATAAATATTTTAGAGAGAATAGTTTATGCATTAGGGAAAGATAAAGAAGATTTCTTTAGGGCGATTTATAGTTCATTCTTAATATCGGCTGATATGGCGCATGCAGTCCATCCAAATTCACCAGAAAAGCATGATCCAGTGAATAAACCAAAAATAAATAAAGGCCCAGTAATAAAGATTAATGCAAACTTAGCATATACTACCGATAGTGATTCTTGTGCAGTGTATGAGATGATTTGTAAGATGGCAGGTATTCCTTTACAGAAATTTGTAAATCGTTCAGACGAAAGAGGAGGTTCTACTATTGGCCCTATCTCGTCTAGTCAGTTAGATATACGTTCAATTGATATTGGAAATCCAATGTTAGCGATGCATTCAATAAGAGAATTAGCAGGAGTTTTAGATCATTATTATGTAACTAAATCTTTTGAGAAATACTTTAGTTTATAGTTATTTAGTTTTAAACTTAAATAATTAGGGTGATGCTGTGAACTATAAATTATTAGCTATAGATTTAGATGGGACACTTCTGACTGATGATAAAAGAATATTAAAAGAGAATAAAGAAGTATTAGCTATTTTAGCTCAAAAAGGTTTAGAAATAATAATAGCAACTGGCAGAAGGTATTGGTCGGCTAAAAATTTTGCAAAAGAGTTAGGAATTGAATTAACAATATTGGCGAATAATGGGAACATCGTAAGGAGAATATCAGATGATAAAGTATTAATTGCTAATTATTTGGATAGAGAAGATTTTAATCGAGTTGTTAAGAAGGGAAGAGAAATAGGGCTTTATCCAATTTTGCATGTAGATCATTATGAAGAGGGATACGATTTACTGATAGAAGAGGACGAAGAGGGTATTAAATATTCAAATTATGTCAAGAAGAATGTCATCAGACATAAAAAAATAAGGAATATATTAGATTATGAAGAATCAAAAATATTAGTTATATGTTATGAGAATAGTTATGAGACTTTGAGAGAATTTGAAGAAAAAATACACAAAGAATACCCACAAAAATTTAATACTCATATTTTAATGAATGGTTTAGATGTTGAACCTATGCTTGAGATAATGAGCTTAAAAGGCTCGAAATGGCTCTCACTAAAAAATTATGCCAAAGATAGAGGAATTGATGAAAGTCAGATTATAGCTATTGGAGATGACAATAATGATGTTGAAATGGTTGAAAAAGCAGGTTTAGGAATAGCTATGAAAAATGGGACTGATAAAATTAAAAATGCTGCTGATATTATAACTAAAAAGACAAATAATGAGGCAGGAGTATCTCAAATATTAAGAGAAATATTTAGAATATAATTACACCTAAGCTTTGAGCTTAGGTGTAATTTTTAAAATCTATTTGAGCTGAAATAGAGTTAAAGAAGGTGGCTTATATTGGTACTAACAATACTTACTAGTTTAGTAAACAGAGTTGGAACAATAATAATACTCGCTTTTATCATGTCAAAAATAAATCTATTCAGAAAACTTGTTACCAAGAAAAACATTAGTCTTTCAGATAAATTTATTCTTTCAATACTTTTTGGAATATTTGGGATAATTGGAACTTATTCAGGTATATTTGTTAAAGGGGCATTGGCAAATTCTAGGGTGATAGGTGTATTTGTTGGAGGCCTTTTAGGAGGCCCTTTTGTAGGAATATTATCAGGTATAATTGCAGGATTTCACAGGTGGATTATAGATATAGGAGGATTTACGGCTACAGCCTGTGCAATTTCAACTATTATAGAAGGTACAATGGCAGGAATGTTGAGCAAAAGGTTTTATAAAACCGAGAATAAATGGATATTTTCTTTGGGAATGGGAATTATTGCCGAGATTATCCAAATGATAATAATTTTAATAGTAGCTAAACCTTTTATAGAAGCGGTTAATCTAGTAAAGATAATAGGAATGCCAATGATAGTTGCTAATTCTATAGGTATAGCTATATTTATTGTTATTACAGATAGTATATTTAAAGATCAAGATAGGGCAGCTGCATATCAGGCACAGGTAGCATTAAAAATAGCTAACAAGACATTAAAATATTTTAGAAAAGGTTTTAATTCCGAAACAGCACGTGAAACGGCTCAAATAATTTATGATATGACTGATTTAAAGGCGGTTGCTTTTACAGACAGAGAGAGGATTTTGGCTCATATTGGAGTTGGAGAGGATCATCATAAAGCTGGGGATAGTATAAAAACTATTATTACAAAAGAGGTAATCAAAAGTGGAAGATATATGGTAGCAAATTCTAAAGAAGAAATCGATTGTAATGTTCGTACATGTGAATTGAAATCGGCTATTATAGTTCCTTTAAAAGAAAATAATAGAGTAATAGGTACATTAAAACTTTACAAAACTGAAGATAATTCGATTAATCAGGTTGATTTAGAGTTGGCTTTAGGATTAGGACTGCTTTTTTCAACACAAATAGAATTGAGTAAAATAGAATATCAATCTGAATTACTTGCAAAAGCTGAATTGAAGGCTTTACAGGCCCAGATAAATCCTCATTTCTTATTTAATGCTATAAATACAATAGTTTCATTTATAAGGACAAAACCAGATAAGGCTAGAGAACTTTTATTACATTTAGGTTCATATTTTAGAAAAAATTTACAACAAAATGGAGAAGAAGTTGAACTTACAAAGGAGATAGAATATATAAAATCATATCTAGAAATAGAAAAGGCAAGATTTGGAGATAAGTTAAATGTAAAGTTTGATATACCGAATAAAATAACTTGTTTTTTACCTCCTTTGATATTGCAACCTATAGTAGAAAATGCTGTTAAGCATGGTATAATGGAAAAACTCGAAGGAGGTACTATAGTAATCAAAGCTATTGATAGTGAAAGAGAAACAATATTAATCGTAAAAGATGATGGGGTAGGAATGGACGAGGATTATATAAAACATATTTTTTCTAGAAAAGAAGGAAATGATTCAATAGGGCTTATAAATGTAAATAATAGGCTAAAAAACAAATATGGCGAAGAATATGGATTGAAAATCGAAAGTAAGCCAGGAGTTGGGACGACTGTAACGATGAGGATTCCTAAACACTCAAAGGAGGATGAATTAGATGATAAGATGCATAATTGTTGATGATGAAATGCCTGCGAGGGAGGAAATAAAATATCTATTACAGCAATTTGATGATATAGATATAGTTGGTGAAGCAGCTCATGGGCTAGAAGCTATTGAATTAATCCAAAAATTAAAGCCAGATTTGATTTTTTTAGATATAAAAATGCCTAAAATCAGTGGAATAGAAGTAGCTGAACATGTCATAAAAGATGAGTATGTTCCTTTAATAGTATTTATTACTGCTTTTGATCAGTTTGCTATAAAGGCGTTTGATGTAAATGCTATTGATTATTTATTAAAACCTATATCTAAAGAAAGACTTAAAAAGACGATAGATAAGATAAAGGAAATATATTATAGTAGAATAGATTATAATGATAGATTGGAGAAGTTTTTAAAGTACATAAAGGATGAAGAAAGAAATAAAATTAACAAGATATCTGTATATAAAAACGGAAAACTAATTCCGTTAAATCTTAATGAAATAATTTATATTACAGTAGAAGGAAGAACTACAGTAATAGTTTCTACAAAGGGAAGATTTGAGTCAAATAATACATTGAGTCAGCTCGAAAGAAAACTTAATACAAAGAATTTTTTTAGAAGTCATAGGAGTTTTTTAATAAATATCGATTATATAGAAGAAATTGAACCGTGGTTTAACAGTACATATCAAATTAAGATGAAATACAGTAAAGAAAAGATACCTGTAAGTAGAAGTCAGGTTAAAGAATTTAGAGAAATAATGAATATAAATTAGATGTAGTTTATACATAAATATTGCACTTTAAGAGCGAATATTTGCAATTTAATCCTATTCCCCTATTTTATTACTATTTAAAGTTATAATGAAACTGAAGTAGATAACATTATGATAGGGGGTATAAAGTATGGTATCATTCCTAACTTCTATCTTGATTTTAGTATTAGGATATTTTACTTACGGTAAATTTGTGGAAAAGGTTTTCGGGGTTGATGAAAAGAGGCCTACTCCCGCAGTTGCAATGAATGACGGAGTAGATTTCGTTCAGTTAAGTTGGCCGAAGATTTTCTTGATTCAATTTTTAAATATAGCAGGATTAGGGCCAATTTTTGGTGCAATAATGGGTGCTTTGTTTGGGCCAGCTGCATTTTTATGGATTGTATTAGGTAGCATCTTTGCTGGTGCTGTACATGATTACTTTTCAGGTATGCTTTCGGTTAGACATGACGGAAAAAGTATTTCGGAAATTGTAGGTATTTATCTAGGAGAGAAAGCAAGAAAGATAATGAGAATTTTTTCAGTAATATTGTTGGTATTAGTTGGAACGGTGTTTATGACTGGGCCGGCTAAACTCTTGGCGAGTCTTAATCTAGTTGGAATAAATAGTACTAGTGTATGGTTAGGAATTATAATTATATACTATTTCTTAGCAACTATTCTTCCAGTAGATAAAGTAATCGGTAGGATATATCCATTATTTGGGGCAGCTTTATTAATAATGGCTGTTGGAATAGGTGGTATGCTGGTTATTAAAGGATATAATATTCCGGAAATAGCATTAATTAATTTGCATCCAAAGGGATTGCCTATTTGGCCTATGTTGTTTGTAACAATTGCTTGTGGTGCTATTAGTGGTTTCCATGCTACACAATCACCAATGATGGCAAGATGTATTTCTAATGAAAAATACGGAAGAAGAATTTTCTATGGTGCAATGATTTCCGAAGGTATTATAGCATTGATATGGGCGGCTGCAGCTATGTCGTTCTTTGATGGTGGGATATTAGGATTAAATGAGACTCTAGCCAATGGTGGGCCGGGGGCAGTTGTTAAAATTATTTCAAGCACATTGCTTGGGCCTATTGGTGGAGTTCTTGCTATGCTAGGAGTTATAGCGGCTCCTATAACATCAGGAGATACTGCATTTAGAAGCGCAAGATTAGTGATTGCAGATGCATTGGGATTTAAGCAAAGTGAAATTAAGAAGAGATTAATGCTTGCAATACCATTATTTGCAGTAGGCTTTACTTTAACAAGAATTGACTTTGGAATAATATGGAGATATTTTGCGTGGTCAAATCAAACATTAGCAATGATAGTTCTTTGGGCTTCAGCTGCATATTTAATGATTAATAAAAAGATACATTGGATTGCTACAATTCCTGCTACATTTATGACAGCAGTAAGTGTAACGTATATACTTCAAGCTCCAGAAGGATTTAGATTACCAACTACTATTTCATATCCAGTTGGTATAATTGTAGCTGTTATTGCTTTAGTTATATTTATTACTAAATTTAAAAGTGCTAAAAGGTTAGAATCGGAAGCAGAGGCATAACTGAGAAGAGAGGCAGTTTTTGACTGAACAAAAACTGTCTCTTTCTTTGTTTTATGAAAGAATTAAAGATGGTATCCCTTGCAAATATTTTAAAGATTCAAGGACTCCCCATATGGTTTAGACTGAATATACTGTGAAAAAGAAAGTTAGTATTAATTATAGTTTTTGTGATAAAATAGATAGAGTCTAGTAATAAATTTATGGGGTGGCAGTATGGAAGAAAAAGACTTATACAGAGTATATTCAGTCTATCTAAAAAACAAATATGGAGAAAAAGTTTATAAACTTCCAATAAATTTACCAATTACATGTCCTAACAGAGATGGAACGGTAGGATATGGAGGTTGTATTTTTTGCGGAGAAGTAGGGGCAGGTTTTGAGAGCTTATCGAATATGCTTTCGGTAAGAGAGCAAATTTTAACGAATAAAGCATATATCAAAAAAAAGTATAAAGCAAATAAATTCATAGCTTATTTTCAAAACTTTACAAATACATATATGGATATAAGTTCATTTAAAAAGAATATTATGGAAGCCATATTAGATGATATTGTAGAAATTGATATTTCTACAAGGCCAGATTGTATTTCTGATAAGTATTTAGAATTTCTAAAGAAGATAAAAGACGATTATGGAGTTAACATTACTATAGAGTTGGGATTACAGACTGTTAATTATCATACTTTGAAAAAAATTAATAGGGGACATACATTGGCCGAATTTATTGATAGTGTAATTAGGATTAAAAGTTTTGGATTTGAAGTATGTGCACATTTGATATTAAATCTACCATGGGATACAATGGATGATGTTATTGAAAATGCAAAAATATTGTCTGCTTTATCGGTTGATCAGGTTAAATTGCATTCTCTATATGTTGTTGAGAATACCCCTCTTGCTAAACTATATAGAACAGGAAGAATACAGATGATATCAAAGGATGAATATATTTTTAGAGTCATTAAGTTTTTAGAATATTTAAAACCCGATATCGTTATACAAAGGCTTATAGGGAGGGCTCCCGAAGAAAATACTTTATTTGTCAATTGGAATACAAGTTGGTGGAAGATAAAAGATGAGATAATAGATAGAATGATAGAATTAAAAACTTTCCAAGGGAAGAAATGTAATTATTTAAATGGTAGTGTACTGAATAAATTTGAAGAATAGTTTGAAAAATTTAAAGGATTTTAACTTTTTTTGACGAAAGTATATATAAAAGGTTAAATTGGAGGGGATTAAAATGGTTAAATTAGTTTGTGGGAAAAAAGGTACTGGAAAGACTAAACGATTAATAAAAATGGCTAATGAGGATGCAAAAGGAACTTTGGGGGATATCGTATTTGTCGATTCAGATGTAAGACATATGTTAGATCTTAATCATAAAATAAGGTATGTTAATGCCATGGAATTTGAAGTTAAAGGTATTGAAATGTTCCATGGCTTTTTATGTGGCTTAATAGCGGAAGACTATGATATAGAGAAGATTTACATTGATGCAGTATATAAAATTGCGGATATAGATTTATCATTGTTACATAAATATATTCAGAGGTTAGAAAATTTATCTAATAAATTTAAAGTGGATATTATATTGAGTTTGAATATTGAGGGAAAAGATATACCTGAAAATATAAAAAAATATGTAATATAGACTGGATTTAGTATCCAGTCTTTTGATTTTAGAATATTTGTTTTAAAAAACTATTTGAAATATATAATAATATATATTAGTATAATAAATGTATAATCGCATGGAGGTATTTTTATGGGCAGACTAAGGAAGAAAAAGGGTTTATTAGAGAAACTTTTAGAAAAAGATAATTATTTAGTTAAAAATCCAGTTGAATATAAAGGAAAATGGAAAAAAATATTTGGTAAAGATAATTTACATATAGAATTAGGAACCGGAAAAGGCCAGTTTATAACGACATTAGCTGAAAAAAATGAAGACGTTGGATATATCGGAGTTGAAAAAATAGCAGATGTATTGTTTCAGGCTGTAAAAAAGGCAGAAGATAAGGAATTAAAAAATATTAAATTTTTACTTTTTGATGTCAATCAAATAGAAAATATATTTGAAGAGAATGAAGTTGATAGAATTTATATAAACTTTTGCGATCCTTGGCCGAAGAAAAGACATACTAAAAGGCGATTAACCTATAGAGAATTTTTAAGTAAATATAAAAAAATATTAAAAATTAATGGCGAAATTCATTTTAAAACTGATAATGAAAAGTTATTTGAGTTTTCATTAAATGAAATGAGTGAATTTGGATTTGAATTAAGAGATATTTCGTTAAATCTTTATAGAGATGGAGATTTAGATACTGTAAAAACTGAATATGAAGAAAAATTTATTAATCAAGGGAAACCTATATATTTCGTTAGGGCTATAATTAAGTAATATGGCGGCATACGCCGCCTTATTTTGTTATAATCCGCAAGGATTTCAACAAAATTTTCCTTATAATTTATTTTTAGGTGTAAAAGTTGCACAATCAGTTTCTTGAGAACTATTGGCATTAGGTGGTTGGATTTGGATTGAGGAAGCTAAACAATGATCTCCTTCTCCATAATAGTAACAGCTATTTACACTACATGTTACTCTACCAATATAATTATCTGTTTTTTGTGCGCGCAATTGTCATCCTCCTTTGAGTTTTTACATAAAATCTTTTAATAGTTTCAAAAATAGTGTATGAAAACTCTAAATAATTATTCATATCAAAAAATTTAATAGCAGCCACATTTTTCAAAAAATTTATTTGAAAAAGAGTTGAGTTAATTATAAAATATAATGGAAAAAGTTAAAGTAGGTGGTTTTGTGAAATTACCAGAGGAATTTTTAAAAAAGATGCAGAATTTGTTAGGAAATGAATATAGTGATTTTATCGAGAGCTATAACAAAGAATCATATAAAGGTATAAGAGCAAATACATTAAAATTAAGTGTGGAAGATTTTAAGAAGATTTCTCCTTTTAAATTAAGCGATATACCTTGGTGTAAAGAGGGTTTTTATATAGATGATTTTGATAATGTAAGGCCGGGTAAACATCCTTACTATCATTGTGGCTTATATTATATTCAAGAACCAAGTGCAATGATACCAGTTGAAGTTTTAAATCCGAAACCGGGGGATAGAGTTCTTGATATAAGTGCTGCCCCTGGAGGGAAAACGACTCAAATCGGTGCAAAATTAAATGGTAAGGGTTTACTTGTTGCCAATGATATAAGCCCTAAAAGAGTTAAAGCGTTGACTAAAAATATTGAAATGTTTGGGATTAAAAATTGTGTGGTAACAAATGAAACTCCCGGAAGATTAGCTGAAAAGTTTAAATATTTTTTTGATAAGATTTTAGTTGATGCCCCGTGTTCAGGAGAAGGTATGTTTAGAAAAGATCCGAAGTCGGTTAATAATTGGAGTAAATTTTCAGTAAATCAATGCTCGAAAATGCAAAAAGATATATTGAAACATATTCCTAAAATGTTGAGGCCGGGTGGTTTGTTAGCCTATTCAACTTGTACATTTTCTCCAGAAGAAAATGAGGGCACGATAGAATGGTTTTTAAAGGAATTTCCGGAATTTGAGGTAGTCAAAATAGAAAATATTGATGTATTAGATAGAGGTAGGCCAGAATGGGTAGGCGGTAGAAGAGAGATTGAATGGACTTTAAGAGCATGGCCTCATAAAATCAAAGGAGAAGGCCATTTTATAGCCTTACTTAAAAAGAGAGATGGGCAAAATGAAGGGCTTAAAATGTTTAATAGAAGAGAAACAAATTATGATGCCTATTTAGAATTTGAGAACTTAAATATGAAAATATCATTGAGAGAAAGCCTTCATATCGTAGGAGAGAATTTATATAGTATACCTGATGGATTACCTGATTTAACTGGTATTAAAATCGCTAATTTAGGTTTGTATTTAGGTAAAATTAAAAAAAATAGATTTGAACCCAGCCAGTCATTAGCTCTTGCTCTTAAAAAAGAGGATTTTAGAAATGTAATAGATTTTTCATCCAAAAGTATAGAGGCAATTAAATATCTTAAAGGCGAAACATTGATGTTAAACGATAAAAAAGGGTGGAAATTAGTATGTATTGACGGATTTCCTGTAGGCTGGGGTAAGCAGACTGACAGTTTCCTTAAAAACTATTATCGTCCTGAATGGAGAATGCGGTAAAGGTAGGAGGCAATTATGGATAAAAAGATTAGATTAGACAAGATACTTTCTAATTTGGGTTATGGCAGTAGAAAAGATATAAAGAAAATGGTAAAGAGTGGACTTGTAAAAGTAGATGGTGAAGTAGTAAAGGATAGTTCATATAAGTTAAATCCGTATAAAGCCGTAATTGAAATAGGTGATACGGTTGTCGAATACAGAGAATTTGTCTATCTGATGATGAATAAACCTAAAGGAGTAGTTTCTTCAACAGATGATCCACTATCAAGAACTGTGATTGATTTGATAGATGAAAAATATAGGGTATTTAATCCTTTTCCAGTAGGAAGGCTAGATAAAGATACAGAAGGTTTGCTGATTATTTCTAATGATGGTAAGCTAGCACATAATTTATTGTCTCCTAAAAAACATGTTGAGAAAAAATATTATGTAGAAGTAGAAGGGTATGTTACCGATGATGATAAAAAAATTTTCGCTGAAGGCGTAGTAATCGATGGAGGATACAAAACTATGCCTGCTTATCTCGAGATTATTGAAACAGATAATATATCGAGAGTTTATCTTACTATTAAGGAAGGTAAGTTCCATCAAGTTAAAAAGATGTTTAAGGCGGTAAACAAAAGAGTAGTATATTTAAAAAGAGTTTCTATGGGCAGATTAGATTTAGATGAGAGTTTATTACCCGGGGAATATAGAGAATTGACAGAAGAAGAAATACTTCTATTGAAAAATTCTTAATATAGTTTGTATATATAAAGATGCATACATTTATAGCAAATTATTGAAAGTAGTAGAGTTAATTACTGATATTTTTGTTTGTTGCTATATTATGGTTTGTTTATGATTTGATTATCTTCTATGTTTTGATATATAATAAATAGACATATATTTATAGAATTTTTGAGTATGATAAGTTTTTGTCAATCGATTTTAATAGAAAGGGGTATAAAATGAGAAATTTTGTTATTTCACCTGATGGATTTCCTTATATTTTGTTATTATTGGCTATTACTATTATAACCGGATTTATAAATATATATGCGGCAATTATACCATTTATCTTTTTAATATTTGTAACATTCTTTTTTAGAAATCCGCCTAGAAAGATAAAAAAAGATGATAAAATTATTTTATCGCCGGCAGACGGTAAAATTTTAAGCATAACCGAAATTGATGAAGATGAATATCTTAAATGTAAAGCTGTTAAAGTAAGTATTTTCTTGTCTATATTTAATGTTCATGTTAATAGAACCCCAATAGCGGGTAAAGTTGAATATATTAAATATAGGCCGGGAAAGTTTTTACCTGCTTTTAAAAGTCATGCATCTGAAATTAACGAGAGAAATACAATAGGATTAAATAACGGCGACATTAAAGTTTTAGTGCATCAGATTACCGGTTTTATCGCAAGAAGAATAGTTAGTTGGGTTAAGATAGGGGACGTTTTGCAGCAAGGGCAGCTCTATGGTTTAATTAAGTTTGGTTCATGTACAGAAATTGTAATTCCAGCAGACAGAGTAGAGTTGAAGGTTAAGGAAGGCGATGCCGTAAAAGGCGGATTAACAATAATTGGAGTGATTAGAGATGAAAATTAAAGGGTATATCCCAAATTTGTTTACTTTTTTAAATTTATCATTAGGAATATTAGCGATACTGCATATCATTAAAAATAATTACTATATTTCTGCTCTTCTTATTTTATTAGCAGCTTTATTAGATAGATATGACGGGAAAATAGCGAGAAAGTTTAATGCAACATCAAGCATTGGCAAAGAATTAGATTCTTTATGCGATTTAATTTCATTCGGGGTTGCACCATCGATATTAATTTGGCATAGTCAGCTTATCGATATAGGTGTTTTAGGTATAGCGATAACGATTTTATTTGCTATTGCCGGTGCTTATAGGCTGGCGAGATATAATATTATAGAATTTGATGGTGTATATGTCGGGGTTCCTATAACTTTGTCTGGAGGTATATTGGCTATAACTTCTTTATATACAATAAAGTATCAAATTAACGTATATATTTTAATATTTATAATGCTGACACTATCGTATGCTATGGTAAGTAATAAAATAAAATTAAAAAAGAGGTAAATTATTACTAATGAGATGCTTTTAAATTATGATATAATTAATATATGATTACAATTTAAACAGCAATTATTAGATAGGGTGTTAGTTGTGGCATATTATAAGAGAGAGAGTTTATTTGATAAGTTTTTTAATCATAGAGATGCACTTATTATTCAATATATTAATGGTGATATAACTAAAAGAGAATTTTTAAAATTAAATTTTGAATATATACAGAAGATGAACGTTAAGCCGTTTAGCAGAATAGATAGTTTTGAAAAAGGTATGTATAATTATCAGTACTACAACATGTTGGCAAAATATTATTATATGACGGCGATGGATATAAAGAAGAAAAATAAGCACTTTGATTATTATAGAGCCTGCATTGATGAAGCGAACTACTATTATAACTTAAAGGATAGGGCTACATTAAAGCTATTAAGGTTTTTGAAATTTAAAAATGTAGAAGCGTATTTTATCAAAGTACAGTCTAGATTTCTTAAAGATAAGTTATATGAAATAGATTTAAAGGATTATGAAAATGCAATTTTGCATTCAAAAAGTCCGTGGCTTTTAAAAATCCTTAAAGACGAAGGCGTTTTTTTTGAAGGGGTAAGAAAATCGTTAATCGATAGTTATATAAATGAAAAATATTGATTATAAAAATTACCTACTGCTAATATAATATATGCAGTAGGTAATTTTTTTGAAAAGATGATTTTAAATAATATTATAGTACTCCTGCAATGATTTTTATTATTTTATCTAACGAGCTATTGCTTTCGATTTTAAAGCTGCCTGCTTTAAGTTTTGTGTCAAGTTTCAATTCTTTAGCCCGATTTAAAAATTCAGTTTTACTGTCAATTAAACCTTCTTTTAGTAATATATCGGCAATAGCAGGGCCTAAAGAACCTTTTGGTATGTTAATAGTAATTACTTTAGTGTTCTGTGTATTATCTGAATTTATATTTTTGTCAGGATTATTAGAAATTGTTTGACTGTCTTGTTTGTCATTTTGAATAGGAGTATTTATTTCGGCATCATCTTTTGTATCTGCTATATCTTTAGAAGTATCATTATCAATAGATGTATTATTATTATTATTATTATTATCCACGACTTTAGAGTCAGCTATTGGAGTTTTCACCGTGTTATCTGCGAACAGAATATCTAATCTCCAGCCTATAATTCCGATAACTATAACTATAATGCTAATAATTATTATGTAGTCTATAATGTCATATAGAAAGTCTTTAAATTTTTCAATAAAATTATTCAATCTAGTCACCCCAAATATCATTTTAAATTTATTTAAAGATTTTACTCTAATAAAATGATATCATATTAGGTAGTATAATTTCAATAAATAGTACTGATATAGATTTGTAATTTATTTACAATATACAAACGAGGAAGGAGACGAGTATGAAAGAAATAATAATAAGTAAAAATGAAAGCAATCAGAGATTAGATAGATTTTTAAAAAAATATATGCCTAGAGCTTCTAAAGGATTTATATATAAGATGTTGAGGAAAAAGAGGATAAAACTAAATGGCAAAAAAGCAAAGCCAAATGATATTCTTAAAGAAGGAGATATATTGAATCTATATCTGGCTGAAGATACTATAAATAAATTTAAAGAAGAAATTAAAATAGAAAATAGAAAAGTGAATTTAGATATAGTATATGAAGACGAAAATATTATTTTAATAAATAAACCTAAAGGAATATTATCACACTCTGATAGAGCAGATAATAGATATGATGTTGTAAATATGCTGATAAGTTACTTATATGGCAAAGGGGAATATAATCCCAATGAAGAAAAGACTTTTACACCATCTATATGTAATAGGCTAGATAGAAATACTAGTGGGATTATAATTGGAGCTAAAAATTTCATGGCATTACAATTAATTAATAAAGCTATAAGAGAGAAAATGATAAAAAAATATTATAAGTGTATTGTCAAAGGGAGAGTAGATAAAGATTTTATTATAAAAGGTTATATGTTAAAAGATGCAGAAAAAAATAGAGCAGATATTTTCCAAAACTATGTAAACGGGGCAAAAAAGATTGAAACGGGAATAAAAGTTTTAAAAAGCAATGATGAGTATAGTTTGCTTGAAATAAATTTGATTACTGGAAGAACGCATCAAATCAGGGCTCATTTATCCTATTTAGGACATCCCATTATAGGAGATATGAAATATGGAGATATTATTACAAATAGGTTTTTTAAGGAAAAATATAATTTATATAGCCAGTTTTTACATTCAAATAGAATAGAGTTTAATGGATTAGAAGACTGTTTATCATATTTGAATGGTAAAAGTTTTATTGCTGATTTAGACGATTTATTTGAAAAAATTATTAAAGAACTATTTTAGCTGGTTTAAATTAATAGTTTTGTCTATGTTTAAAAAATGAATTTTTGCATATCCTAATTGTGAGTAATCACAAGGAGGGTGAAAAGTTTGAAGGTAAGAGAAATAATGACTACTAACATTTCAGTTGCTAGAGAGAATAGTACTATAAAAGAAGTTGCAGATCAGATGAAAAGTTTAAACGTCGGTTCTATTCCAGTATGTGATAGCTCTGATAAACCTATTGGTATAGTAACAGACAGGGATATTGTTATTAGAGGATTGACATCTGGAAGTGACAATTCTGCACCTGTATCAAGCGTTATGACAAGAAATGTAGTTTCTGTTTCTCCAGATACAGATGTTCATGAAGCAGCAAGAATTATGGCTGATAATCAGATTAGACGACTACCTGTTGTTGAAAATGGTAAAATTGTTGGAATGTTATCGATTGGAGATCTTGCTGTAAGAGATATATATGTAAATGAAGCAGGAGATGCATTGTCAAGCATTTCAGAACCGAGCAGGCCAATGAAATAGTTCCTATTTAAATAGGAACTATTTTTTTGAAATATGTTATAAATTTAATTATTTGGGTATTAAATATAATCAAGGGGGTAGTAATATGGCGGAAAAGATTAAGGTTAGATTAAAGGATATAGGAGAATTTACTTTTGATAAAGGTATAAAGATTATCGATGTAATAAAGTTGATAAAAGTAGATGATGAAAAAAAGTATTTAGGTGCTATGGTTGAAAATGAAGTGAAACATCTAGAGTATCCTTTAGTAAGTGATTGTAATGTTGAGCTTTTAGATATTGCATATAAAGATGGATTGAGGATATATACGAGAACTCTTTCTTTTATTTATATAAAAGCTTGTAAAGATTTATTTGGAGATGCGACTGTAACCATAGAGCATTCTTTAAGTAAAGGCCTTTATAGCGAGATACATAAAGACAATAAATTTACATTGGACGATGTAAAGAAGATAAAAACTAGAATGAAAGAGATTATTGATGAGGATATGAAAATAATAAGGGAACAGGTTGATATCGATAAGGCAATACAGATTTTCACAAATCAGAAAATGTTTGACAAGGTGAATTTAATAAAAGATTTAAATAGAGATAAAATGCATTTATATAATTTAGATGGATATTATGATTCTTTTTATGGCCATTTAGCACCTTCAACTGGATACATTAAAAGTTTTGATTTAGTGTATTATCATCCTGGAATAATAATAATGTTCCCAAGAAAAGAGAGTAATTTTAAAATCCCTAAATTTGAGCAGCAGAATAAATTAGCTAAAATTTTTAAAGAGGCCGAAAATTGGGGATATATTTTAAATATAGGATATGTCAGTAATTTAAATGAGAGGATATTAAATGGTACAATAAAAGATATTATTTTAATATCCGAGGCTCTGCATGAGAAAAAGATTGCCTATATAGCAGATAAGATAGCTGAAGATGAGGATAAAAGAATAATATTGATAGCTGGGCCGTCTTCGTCTGGTAAGACTACTTTTGCACAGAGATTATCCATTCAATTACAGACTAGTGGTAAAAGGCCGGTTTCTATATCATTAGATGATTATTTTGTAGATAGAGAGAAGACGCCTAAAGATGAAAATGGAGAATACGATTTTGAATCGATTGAAGCGATAGATATTGAGAAATTTAATGAGGATTTATTAAGGCTTATTGCCGGTGAAGAAGTTCATTTGCCGACATATAATTTTATTAAAGGGGTAAGAGAATATAGAGGTAAGATTTTGAAAATAGATAAAGATCAGCCGATAATAATAGAGGGAATTCATGGCCTTAATGATAGATTGACATCGGCTATACCTAAAAATAATAAATTTAAGATTTATGTAAGTGCATTAACCCAGCTTAATATTGATTCACATAATAGAATACCTACTACTGATTTAAGACTTATAAGAAGGATTGTAAGAGATAGTAAATATAGGGGTAATGATGCTAAAAGGACTCTTGAGCTATGGACTTCTGTAAGGAGAGGAGAAGAGCGAAATATATTCCCATTTCAGGAACAAGCCGATGTTATGTTTAATTCGGCATTAGTATATGAATTATCAGTATTGAAAAAGTATGCGATACCTTTATTAGAAGAGGTTAGTAAAGATGTACCATATTATGCAGAAGCTAAAAGATTATTAAGATTTTTAAGCTATTTTAAAGATATAGATGATGAGTCTATGATTCCGAATACTTCTATATTAAGAGAATTTATTGGAGGCAGTTGTTTCAGAGAGGAATAGTCCTATTGACTATTCCGAACTGTTTATAAAGTAAAAAAATTTATGAAAATGACGCTCATGCGGACGAATTTAGAAAAAACTATAGGCTTAAATTTTTAGAAAATCCTAACGCACCTAATCAAGACATCCTGTCTTGTAGGATGCTGGTTTGACATCCTGTCAAACCTACGGATTTTCTTCAAAATTTTCGCCTAGTTTTTTTACTAAATTCTTTCAGCATTCGCTTTCATTTTCATAAATATTTAAAAATATAAGTTTGTAAGCAGTTTGGGGAATAGTCCTATTGACTATTCCTTTCATTTGTACTATTTTTATATATGTATAATAAAAATAGGAGATGAGATAATTGAATGAATTATTAAATAGGATAATAGAAAATAATAGAGAAATAACTAGTAAAGGTAAAGTGGCTACATATATACCAGCGTTGGGAAAGGCAAATCCTAGGCATTTAGGGATTTGTGTGGCTGATATGGAAGGTAACGTCTATACTGCGGGCGAATATAATGTCAAGTTTACATTACAAAGTATATCGAAAACGATTTCCTTAATGCTGGCTATAATGGATAATGGAGAAGAAGAAGTATTCAAAAAAGTTGGAATGGAGCCTACAGGAGATGCTTTTAATTCAATAGTAAAATTAGAAACGATAAATCCATCAAAACCATTAAATCCGATGATTAATGCAGGAGCAATTGCAGTAGCATCTTTAATAAAGGGAAAGGATGGAGAAGAGAAGTTTCAGAGGCTGCTTAACCTTTTTAAAAAAATAACTGGCAATGATGATTTAAAAGTTAATGAAGAAGTATATTTATCAGAGAAGAGAACAGGCGATAGAAATAGAGCGATGGCTTATTTTATGAGAGATGTCGGGATATTAGAAGGAGATGTAGAGGAAATCCTTGATGTATATTTTAAACAGTGTTCGATAGAAGTAGATTGTATAGATGTAGCTAAAATAGGACTCTTTTTAGCTAATAAAGGGAGAGTGCCATATACATCTGAAAAGATAGTTTCAGAGCATATAGCTAGAATAGTTAAGACGTTTATGGTTACTTGTGGAATGTATAATGCATCTGGTGAGTTTGCAATAAAAGTTGGAATACCAGCTAAAAGTGGTGTAGGAGGAGGAATTATGGCTGCGGTGCCTCATAAAATGGGTATTGGAGTATATGGCCCAGCATTGGATGAAAAAGGCAATTCTATAGGCGGATATGAAGTGTTGAAAGAATTGTCTAGAGAGTTAAACTTAAGTATTTTTTAAAAGATTTCCTAATTAAGCAGGAAATCTCTTTTTTACGCCGAAATTATTAGAATAATCGGAATATACAGAAAAATTTTACTTAAAATAGATATATAAACTTATGTACTTTTATTTAATATATTTCATAAATTAATTCTATAAAGATAAATTAAGGATAGTAGGTGATGGATTTGGAAAAAATTTATGAAATCAGAGGACGTAATAGAGATATTAAAATCTTTTTATCAGATGAAGCAAAAAACGATTTAAAAGATTCGGATGGAGTTTTAGTAATATTATTTTATAATGGGAATTTAGTTATGACTTATCATCCTAAAAGAAGAGGTTGGGAATTTCCTTTAGGTACAAGAGAAGAAGATGAAACAGTATTGGACTGTGCTATTAGAAAGGCTTATGAAGCAACCGGAGCAGAATTGTTTAAAGTACAATCTATTGGGTATTATATGATACAGGAAGAAAATGAAACATTAAAATATGCTATATTTATAGGAAAAGTTGAGAAGTTTACTCCTAAACCGAGATGGAGTGAAACGGATTTAGTAAAATTATTTGATAAGTTGCCAGAAAACATATCTGATGACAATAATGTATACAGCGTAATAATAGATTACATTAACAAATATTATAAAGAATAAAGCTACTGGCTCAAATGAGCTGGTAGTTTTTATGTGTTTATCAACATAAATTAAATAAAAAGTGGTATAATTTAATAAGAGTTAACTTGTGATTGGAGGTAATAATATGCCAAAAAAAATTTTAGTTGTTACATTGGTTATTTTAATGATATTTAGTTTAATTGCTTGTAGTCAACAAAATAAGGATATAGATAATAATAAAGATCACCAGTTTACAAGATTAATTAAGCCACAAAGTCATTGTATATAAAGTTTTTAACGCATTTGGAAACTACAGAATAAATTTTTCTATTTTCGAGCGAAGATACGAAACTATCAAAAATTAATTCTTTTATTACTCTTTCTGAAATCATTCGTTTTATAACTTGTGGGCTTTCAAATTTGTAATCAGAAAATCTATTACTGATAAAGGGTAATACTGAAACAAAAGTAAAACTTATAGCTATTAAGTTTATAAATCTTTCTATAGCTTCTTTATTCCTTACCATATATTT
>NZ_FQXO01000071.1 GCF_900129995.1 Caloranaerobacter azorensis DSM 13643
TAATAGTTTACTCAAACTCTAGACTCTTTTTATTTACTAGGCTACGCCTATATTATTTTATCAAAAAAATTTATACTTTCTTAGACAAAAATAAAGGGGCTGCCCCCTTTAATCTCGTCTATTGCTTAATATTATCAATCTCAACAACTGGCCAATTGCAACTAATGTAGCAGCAACATACGTTAAAGCAGCCGCTCTTAAAACTTTTTTAACCGGACTTACTTCTTCATAAGTTATTATACCATTTTGAAGCTGAGCTAAAGCTCTGTGGCTTGCATTAAATTCAACGGGTAATGTAATAACTTGAAAAACTACTACTGCTAAGTAAAGTAATATCCCTAACTGAATCAAAGAATATGCCTGTAAAATAAATCCTGCAAAAATTAATATCCAAACGAATCTAGCTCCAAAACTCGCCACAGGTGCAATACTGTTTCTTAAAATTAATGGGAAATAGTCATTTGCATGTTGTATCGCATGACCAACCTCATGTGCAGCTACTCCTATCGAAGCAACCGATGTTCCACTATAAACTTCTCTTGAGAGCCTTAAAACTTTGCTTCGTGGATCATAATGATCTGTAAGGCTTCCTCCAATTAATTCGATTCTCACATCATAGAGACCATTTCTATCGAGTATCATTCTTGCAACTTGCGCACCAGTATATCCTGAAATGTTTCCGACTCTAAGATATTTATTAAACGTTGTCTGAACTTTAGTCTGGGCATACATGGCAAATATTATCGCAGGCAAAACTAAAATAAAAGTCGGATCTATCCCATAGTACCCATAATGATACATACCTATACCTCCTTCAAATAAAATTTTATAGCTTCTTCTATCTTTTTTATATTAACCCTAGTATCAAAACAAGGTCCATTAGGTCTTTCATTTATAACTCCTATTACCGGTATTTTATCTACATCATTAATTCCACTTACTAAATCTCTTTCACAAGCCACAGCAATAATCGCTTTTGGCCTATTTTTTTTAATCCATTCCCTAGCTAAAGTTCCACCAGTAGCAACAACTGTTTTTACATTATATTCTCTACTTAATTTCAATATATCACTTATATCACATTTACCACACATCTTACAATTATCTATATTATGAGTAATTTTATATTTACAACTTGAATTCTGTAAACAATGAGGTATAAGAATAAGAATATCTTCACTATTTATATTAATATTCTTTGTCATAACTAATAAATTATTTATATCCGCAAAAACTCTTCTAACACTATCCTTGTCCAGTCTAAATACTTTAGCTATAAAAATCAAAATTGGAAACAGAATTTTATTCATTTTTTTTAGATATTGATAACTTATATTTGATAATTTTTTACCACTAGTTAAAATATATAGTAATAATACCCCTATTATAATATTGAAGGCAAAAAATATTAAAATAGTCAAAACAACTAATAGCACTATTTTCGATATATCTACCGAATTGCTAAAAGTCAGATAAAAACCAAAATAAATTATAAATATTAAAGTTATAAATAATATTGACAATGTGATTATAAAACTAAACTTATCCTTTTTCATATAGTTCACTTCCAAATTATTTTAATATTATACCTGTAGGAAATTCATTACCTTTTAAATATTCAGAAACTCTCATTCTTTTCTTATTTGGAAATTGCAGCTCTTTTATAACTAAACAGTCTTTAGCTGTACTAACATAAATTCCTTCATTATCTACTTTTACAACTTGGCCTATATTACCTTCTTTAATCTCCTTACAAACTTCTGTCATAAAAACTTTAACTTTCATATCGTTATATTCAAAATAAGCACAAGGCCAAGGATTTAAACCTCGTACTAGATTATGAATTCTGTCAGCTGTTTTCTCCCAGTTTATCTTACCAATAGACTTATTTAAAATTGGAGCATAAGTAGCTATACTATTATCCTGTGGAATTCTTTTTATTTGCCCTTTTTCAATATAGCGCAAAGTTTCTACAAGTAACTCTGCTCCAATTTCTTTTAATCTATCATGCAGTTGACCAGCCGTTTCGTTTTCACCAATTAAAACTTCTCTTTTAAGAATCATATCACCTGTATCTAATCCTCTATCCATATACATAGTTGTTATTCCCGTTTTCTTTTCTCCATTAATAATCGCCCAGTTTATAGGTGCAGCTCCTCTATAATATGGTAATAAAGAAGCATGTACATTAATACATCCATATTTAGGCAATTGCAGGATTTCTTCTTTTAAAATTTGTCCATATGCTACAACTACTATTACATCTGGCGATATACTTTCTAATAACTCAATAGCCTCCTTTTTATTAACTTTTTCAGGCTGGAATACTTTAATTCCTAACCTTTCAGCTTCAACCTTAACTGGAGGAGAAGCTAATTTTTTCCCTCTACCTTTAGGCCTATCAGGCTGAGTAATTACTAAAGGTATATCATATTTATTTTCATATATTTTCTTAAGTGTAGGTACTGCAAATTCTGGAGTTCCCATGAAAACTACTTTCATACTAACACCTCATTTATTTAAATCGATTATTTTTTTATAACTCTGTCAATAAATAAAATGCCATTTAAATGGTCTATTTCATGGCATAAAGCTCTAGCTAAAAGCCCAGTGCCCTGAATTATTAACTCTTTTCCATTTTCATCTAAATACTTAACCTTAACCTTACTAGGTCTCTTAACTTCTCCAGTTTCACCTGGAACACTTAAACAGCCTTCTACATCAATGACTTCACCTTCCATTGATATAATTTCTGGATTTATTAATTTAATAGGGCCTTCACCAATATCTATAACAACTACTCTTTTTAAAATCCCAACTTG
This sequence comes from Caloranaerobacter azorensis DSM 13643, assembly GCF_900129995.1. Lineage (GTDB taxonomy): Bacteria > Bacillota > Clostridia > Tissierellales > Thermohalobacteraceae > Caloranaerobacter > Caloranaerobacter azorensis. The sequence continues at coordinate 2,823 of NZ_FQXO01000071.1, forward strand.
CGGCGCTGCCAACCCTACTCCATCATTTTTATACATCGTTTCTAACATGTCATCTAATAATATCTTTATTCTATCATTAATATCTGTTACTTCTCTCGACTTCTTTCTAAGAATCGGGTCACCCACATATCTTAATTGACGAATAGCCATAATATCATCCTCCTAAATTATACTTATTGGATTTATATCTATACTAATCTTTATATCCTTAAACATTTTATCATTTTTTTTATCAATAACTAGATCTCCAAGTATTTTTTTAACGATTTCCACTTCTTTTTCTATACATTTTATCATAATCTGTTGGCGATAACTATTTCTTATTTTATAAATTGGTGCTGGATTGGGGCCTAAAATTAAATCATTTCGTATTACATTCAAATTTTTCTCTAACCTATTTACTAAACAAAAATAAAACTCCTTCGATGCTTCATTAAGTTTAATCTCATCCTTACTTCCTAATACAATATTTATAATATTTGTATAAGGCGGATAATTAAATTCTTTTCTTATTTTTATCTCCATATCATAAAATTTCTTATAATCATGCTCCTTTGATGTTAAAATACTATAGTGTTCAGGTTCATAAGTCTGTAATATAACTCTACCTTCTACATCACCCCTACCAGCTCTACCACTAACTTGAGTAATTAATTGAAAAGTTCTTTCAGATGCTCTAAAGTCCGGTAAATTCAAACTCATATCTGCAGCTATTATACCAACTAGAGTTACATTTGGAAAATCTAATCCTTTCGAAATCATCTGTGTTCCTATTAAAATATCTATTTTACCATTTTTCATATCACTTAAAATTCTCTCATGACTACCTTTTTTAGTTGTATTATCTACATCCATCCTGGCAACTTTAGCCGATGGAAATAACTTTTTTATATATTCTTCTACTTTCTGCGTCCCTATTCCAAAATATTTTATATATCTACTACCGCATTCAGGACAAGTAGTCGGTGGTTTAACAGACAATCCACAATAATGGCACTTTAAAATATTACTATCTAAATGATAAGTCATTGAAATATCACATTCTGAACATTTAACAACATATCCGCATTTTCTACAAGATATAAAAGTTGAAAATCCTCTTCTGTTTAAAAACAAAATCGTTTGCTTTTTATTATGCAAATTATCTTTTATCGCCTTAAATAGAGATTCACTAAATATTGATTTATTACCTTTTTCAAGTTCTTCCTTCATATCAACAATTTCGATACTTGGCATTTTAGCTTTATTTGCTCTTATAGGCATTTCTAATAATTTAAAATCACCATTTTTAGCTCTATAATAAGTTTCGATTGAAGGAGTTGCAGAACCTAATACTAATGCAGCATTCTCTAGATCGCATCTTTTTTCTGCCACTTCTATGGCGTTATATTTAGGGTTCATGCTCGATTTATAACTATTTTCATGCTCCTCATCAATAATTATTAACCCTAAATTGTTGAAAGGTGCAAATACAGCCGATCTGGCTCCTACAACTATCTTCACCTTACCTTCCTTAATCTTTCTCCACTCATCATATCTTTCTCCAATAGAAAGCCTACTATGCAAAATTGCTACATTATCCCCAAATCTACCCATAAACCTTTCCACAGTTTGTGGTGTTAAAGAAATTTCTGGTACTAAAACAATTGAATCCTTATTTTGTTTTAACATTTTATCAATAAGTTGCAAATAAACCTCAGTTTTTCCACTGCCAGTAACGCCATGTATCAAAAATTTATTTTTATTGTTTTTATATATATCATTAATAATAGTATCTAAACACAATTTTTGATGTTCAGTTAAACTCACTCTTTTATAAGGTGGAATATATCTTTTAATAGGATTTCTATTGACATTAATATCTAATATTTCAATTAATCCTTTTGAATGTAAAGACTTGACAGTAGAATAACCACAATCTGTCTTCATCATTAATTCCTTTAATTTTATATACTCTACATCACTTAATGTTCTTATTACTTCAATTTGCTTATTTGCATTCTTTTTTAAAGAATCTATTATTTCCGTAGTTTTATCCTTATCGAATAATCTCTTTACAAATTTCTCATATTTTTTACCTATACCAGTATCGATTTTGTCAAATAATTCCACTAATCCTCTATCTTCTAAATCTTTTATATGTAAATTAATGTTTTTTATACATAAATCGGTTTTTAACCTATTCAATTCACATTCTTTCAACTCTAATAAATATTCAATTATCTTCTTCTGTTTTTCATCTAATCTGTCTTCATATGCACGATTATACCCTTCTGTAATCCTAATATATTTTATAACTTTATTGCTAATACCGGTTGGCATTATTGTTTTAAATACTTCTATATACTGTGCCAAATATTTATCTTTCATCCACAATCCAAGTTCTATAAGCTTTTTGGAAAGTATTGGAGTATCATCAATAACTTTTTTAATTGGTTTTAATTTATTAGAACTGAAATTTATATCATCAACTATTTCAATTACCAACCCCTCTAATAATCTATTACTCTTTCCAAAAGGCACTAAAACTCTCTTTCCTACTTCTATATAGTTAATTATTTCTTCGGGAATAATATAAGTAAATAATTTATCAGTATTTGTACTTGCATTATCAACTACAATTAAAGCATATTTGTTTTTATGCATACAATCAACCTTTCAAAAAAAGAAAATATAAATTATATAATGGATAAAGAGCTAGATAAATAGCTTTTAGCTAATACCTAGCCCAAATACACATCATGACAATAATTCCTCTACTCTATCAAGAATTATCTTTGCTAACTCTTCTTTTGACATCTGTGGATAATCATTTACATTACCTTTATTATCAATTATTGTAGCAATATTAGTATTGCTTCTAAAACCTGCATTTTTCACTGTAACATCATTAGCTACAATAAAATCTAAATTCTTATTTCTAATTTTCTTAATAGCATTTTCTATTACATCATTCGTTTCTGCAGCAAATCCTACTAATATCTGTTTTTTCTTTAGCTTACCAAAATAAGCTAATATATCTGGATTCCTAACCAATTTGATATTAAGACTTCCATCCTGTTTCTTAATCTTCTTATCACTAACAACTTCTGGCCTATAATCCAATGGGGCCGCCGCTTTTATCAATACATCGATTTCATCGAAATACTCTTCAATTGCTTTTAACATCTCAATCGTTGTATTCACATTTATTACTTTAATGCCATCCGGTTTGTCCAAATTAGTTGGTCCACTTATAAGAATTACATCTGCACCCCTTTTTTTAGCCTCAATAGCTATAGCATATCCCATTTTACCACTCGAAAAATTAGTTATATATCTAACCGGATCTATTTTCTCAATAGTAGGCCCCGCTGTTACAACAATCTTCTTATTCAATAAAGTTCTCTTTGTAAAATGCATTTTTATGTATTCGACAATATCCGCCGGCTCTGCCATTTTACCTTCACCATAATCTCCGCATGCCAATCTTCCTGAAGCAGGCTTAATAAACTCATATCCTAATGTTTTTAACTTTTCCATATTTTCTTTAAATATTGGATTTCTATACATATTTGTATTCATAGCTGGTGCAAAAATTACTTTTGCTTTAGTAGCCATAATGGTTGTAGTTAACATATCATCAGCAATTCCATTAGCTATTTTACCTATAATATTGGCTGTAGCAGGAGCTACTAAAAAAATGTCTGCTTTTTGTGCTAATGAAATATGTTCAACTTCCCATTTTTTAGGTTCGGCAAACATATCAACAGTTACAAGATTTTGTGATAATGATTGAAATGTTAAAGGAGTAACAAATTTTGTAGCCGATTTTGTCATGATAACATCTACATTTGCACCTAATTTCTTCAACCTGCTAACCACATCTACAGCTTTATAAGCCGCTATTCCACCTGTTACTCCTAAAACTATATTAACATTCGAAAGCAATATTATCCCTCCGTTTATTTAATACCTTTTATATCTGGCCTTGAATATTCAATTTTATCTTGATAAATTTCATGAACAGCGATAGTAACCGGTTTAGTCGAATCCGTATTTACTAATGGTTTATCTCCATCTACAATTTGTCTTGCCCTTTTTGATATCATCATTACTAAAGTATATCTGCTATCTACCTTCTTTAATAAGTCGTTAACTGAAGGATATAACATACCTATACCTCCTCATATCTTTTTATTATTTCTCCAAGTCTTTTAACTCTACATCTTTCTGCCTCGATTATAAATTCTATTTTTGAAACGGCCTTATCTACTTCATCATTTATAATAGCATACTCATATTCATTTACATATGATATTTCTTTATATGCACTGTTAAGTCTAGTTTTTAATGATTCTTCTGTTTCTGTACCTCTTTTTTCAATTCTATGCCTCAATTCTTCCATTGAAGGCGGTAAAATAAATATGAAAATTCCATCAGGATATAACTTTTTAACTGACAACGCTCCTTGTATGTCAATCTCTAATAAAACATCTTTACCCTCATCTAATTTATCCAATACAAACTTTTTAGGTGTGCCATAATAATTGCCATAAACATTTGCATATTCTAAAAATTCTTCTTTTCTAATCATATCTTCAAAGTCCTCTTTTGTAATAAAAAAGTAGTTAATTCCATCCACTTCACCATTTCTCGGCTTTCTAGTTGTAGCCGATATAGATAAATTAATGTTTTTATTACGTCTTAATAATTCTCTACATATAGTACCTTTTCCAGTTCCTGAAGGCCCAGATATAACTATCAATAGTCCCTTACTCATACTCTACTCCCCTCTATTCCTTAATCGAATCTACATCATGTGCCTCTCTATTTTCTAATCTATGAGCAACTGTTTCTGGCTGAACAGCAGATAAAATTACATGATCAGAATCTGTAATAATTACAGCCCTAGTCCTTCTACCGTAAGTTGCATCAATAAGCATTCCTCTTTCTCTAGCCTCTTGTATTATCCTCTTAATAGGTGCCGATTCAGGGCTTACAATTGCAACAATTCTATTAGCTGAAACTATGTTACCAAATCCTATATTTATTAACGTAATACTCATAAAAATCCTCCCCTACTCAATATTCTGAATTTGTTCTCTTATCTTCTCAATTTCACTTTTTAACTCTACAACTTTATTCTTTATAATAATATCAGATGCCTTTGAACCGATAGTATTTGCTTCTCTATTCATTTCTTGAATTAAAAAATCTAATCTTCTTCCAACCGGCACATCTGAATCGAGTGCTGAAATCAATTGATTAATATGACTATAAAGCCTTACTATTTCTTCATCTATATTACTCTTATCTGCAAAAAAAGCCACTTCATTTGCAAGTCTACTTTCATCTAATTCATAATTATCTCCTAACAATTCCTCTATTCTATTTTTCAATTTATTCTTATACTCTAAAACAACTTCAGGACTTCTAATCTCTATAGCCTTTACTATATCCATAATGTTTTCCGCTCTCATCTTTATATCTTTAGCTAACTGCTGCCCTTCTCGAATCCTCATTTCAATCAATTTATTAATAGCTTCTTCAAGCCCATTTTTTAAACAGTTCCAAACTTCATCTTCATCTTCTTCTTGTTTTTCAATTTTTATTACATCCGGAAATTTAGCTATTAAATCAATCGTTATTTTATCTCTTATATCCAATTTCTCATTAAGCATTTCAATTGCTTCTTTATACGATTTTGCCAAGGGCAAGTCTACTTGTACCTTAGCTGTACTATCATCCATGTATTCTAAATTTATGTAAACCTCAACTCTACCTCTACTTATTTTATTTTTTATATGTTTTCTTATTCTATCTTCTATATAATTCAAATGTTTTGGCATCTTTATTATTATATCATTATATCTATGATTCACCGACTTTATTTCTACAACAAAATGTCTTACACTATCTCTACTTTCGCCTCGCCCGAAGCCAGTCATACTTTTAATCACCGCATCATCCTCCTAATTTATTATAATCAATTTTAACATAAATTACACTGTTGTCAATCTGTATAAACTGCTACTTATCATAATAAACTCCTTTACAAATAACCTCTGCCGGGCCTGTCATAAAAATTTCATTGTCTCTTTGTTCTATTTCAACTGTACCACCTAACAGATGAACATTGACTTTTTTAGAAGTGTTATATAGAATACTGCCTACAACAGCCGCACTCGCCGCACCAGTCCCACAAGCAAGTGTCTGTCCAACTCCTCTTTCCCAAGTCAATACCTGAAAATTAGTATCGTCAATTATTTGACAAAAATTTACGTTTATTTTATTTGGAAATAGCTGATGATTTTCTATTTTACGCCCTATAACATTTATATCTATTTTATTTAAATCGTCAACAAATATAACAGCATGAACGCTCCCAACTACAACTGCCGAAATTTTAAAAATATTGCCATCAATTTCAATACTTTCATTTAATATTTTTTCTTTATTTGTATTCGCATGTATCATTTCAGATGAAAAATATGCTTTCCCTAAATTTACTTCTATAAAACTAATTTTCTCTTCCGATGAAATAATCCTAGGTCTCATTATCCCAGCTAATGTTTCGACTTCAAATTCTTTGCCTCTAACCAATTTTTCATCAAAAACATATTTAGCAAAACATCTGATGCCATTCCCACACATTGGAGCTTGCGAACCATCAGCATTATAAAAAAGCATTTTAATATCTGAACTAGACGATTGCTTTACTACCATCATTCCATCTGCACCTATTCCAAAATGTCTATCACAAACCTTTTTTGCTAATTCATTATGATCTGGCAAATCTTGATTTATACCATCAAATATAATAAAATCATTTCCTAATCCATGCATTTTTATAAACTCAAGCATAAATATCCCTCCATACATAATTTGTAATCTTCTGTGATCTATATATTATATTATTATATTACTAATTCAACTTCTTACCTCTAAATTGTTACAATAATTTAATATAATAAAATTTTTAATTTAAATAGATTAATAATATGTAAATTTTGATATTTAACATATTTAATGTTATACTTTATTATTATATATAAAATGGAGGAATTAATATGGCCTTAGATGGTATCGTAATAAAAGCTATTATTAATGAATTAAAAGAAACTATTCTTTTCGGTAAAATTGACAAAATATATCAACCTGAAAAAGACGAAATCTTAATAAATATAAGAAGTAATAAAAACTATAAACTACTGATTTCAGCTAGTAGCAATAATCCTAGAATATATTTAACTCATCACACAAAACAAAACCCTATTAATCCGCCTATGTTTTGCATGCTCCTTAGAAAACATCTTCATAGCGGAAAAATCATCAATATTTATCAACCTTCTTTGGAAAGAATAATTGTTATAGAAATAGAATCTTTGGATGAATTAGGTATAAAATCAGTAAAACAACTTATTGTTGAAATAATGGGAAAACATAGTAATATCATTTTAGTAGACAAAAATAACAATAAAGTCATTGATGCAATCAAAAGAATTAGTCCAGATATAAGTTCTAAGAGAGTTATTTTACCTGGCTGTAAATATGCACAGCCACCTTCTCAAGATAAAACCAACCCAATTTCTATAAATGAAAAATATTTTATTCAAAGTATTAATAATGCTAATCTAGGAGAATTAACTTACAAATTTTTATATAAAAACTATATGGGAATGAGTCCGTTGATTGCAAAAGAAATATGTTATAGAGCTAAAATTGATGACAGTACAAAAATAGGTGAATTAAATGAAATTAAAATAAAAAGCCTGTCAAAAGAATTCATGTACGTAATGGATTTAGTAAGAAAAGAGATTTTTACTCCGAATATTATTATCGATACCGAAAAAAATAAAGTTGTTGCTTTTTCATCTATAGATTTAACACAATATAAAAATCTAACAAAGAAAAATTTTACTTCTATTAGTCAAACCCTAGAAGAATTTTATTTAACTAGGGATAAATCAGATAGGTTAAAACAAAAATCTAGTGATCTTAGAAAGGTTATAAATACTAAATTAGAAAGAAATATAACTAAACTTGCAAAATTAAAAGAGGAATTACTTGAAGCTAAATCTAAAGATAAATATAAAATATATGGAGACTTAATTACATCTAATATATATAGAATAGAAAAAGGTCAAAATGAAGTAGAACTAGAAAACTTCTATTCTCCAGACTATTCAATAGTAAAGATAAAATTAGATCCTAAATTAACACCTGCACAGAATGCACAGAAATATTATAAAAAGTATAATAAACTAAAAGTTGCAGAAATGACTTTACAAGAACAGATAACCAAGACTGAAGAAGAGATAAAATATTTAGAAAACATCTTAGTTTGTATGGAAAATTCTTCTGATATTCAGGAATTAGAAGAAATCAGAGATGAATTGATAAAAGAAGGGTATATTAAAGGTAATAATAAAAATAATAAAAAGTCAGAACGAATTATATCTAAACCTTATCACTTTATTTCTTCAGATGGATATGATATCTATGTAGGTAAAAATAATAAACAGAATGACTATTTAACTTTAAAATTTGCCGAAAAAAATGATATATGGCTTCATACAAAAGATATTCCTGGTTCACATGTTATCATTAAATCTAATGGTAAAAATGTACCAGAAAAAACTATTTTAGAAGCTGCTTTATTGGCCGCTTATTATAGTAAAGGTAAAATGTCAAGCAACGTACCTGTTGATTATACGGAGAGAAAATATGTTAAAAAACCAAAAGGTTCTAAACCTGGTATGGTGATTTATGTAAATAATAATACTTTATATGTAACACCAAAAATTGAAGAAATAAACAAGATTAAAAGGGTAGAATAAAATTTCTATCCTTTTCTTTTTGTTAACCCTAATATGATAAATAATAATGGTACTATTAATGTTAAACATATTCCAAATATAAAATGCTTTAAATATACAAAATAAATATTTGCAGGTAATATTAAAAAAAGTAAACTTCTAATTAGAAATATAGATAAAAGTCCAATTAAATATTTTGCTATCTGTTTTAAAAATGAGTTGTATTCATTAAAATTTATATACACCACTTTACAAGAAATAAAGAGTTAGCTTCCATAAAGTAGAAAAATCAGACATCTAAATCCTAGGAATACTAATCATAACTAAAAAAA
>NZ_FQXO01000033.1 GCF_900129995.1 Caloranaerobacter azorensis DSM 13643
CATAATAGAAGTATCGGATAAGATCTATAAATCTATAAAGATTTATAGGTATGCGTTGCTTTCTATAAGGTTTTTATAGATATAAGTCAACGGATTATGAATGTATAATGAGGAGAAAAGAAAAAGTATAGAAAATACGGAAGCTGAGTGCCAGATAATTTGTCCGAATGAAGATATCGTTAACAAAGTGAAAAAAGAATTATTAAATGATGATACAATCATTAAATTATCCGATATATTTAAAGCATTGAGCGATCCGACTAGGCTTAAAATAATAAATGCACTTTTAAATAGCGAATTATGTGTATGCGATATTGCAGCCGTACTAAATATGAGTCAATCTGCTATATCACATCAATTAAGAATATTAAGGAATTTAAGGCTTGTAAAGTATAGAAAAGAGGGGAAATCTGCAATTTACTCACTCGATGATGACCATATACTTCAATTATTTAGTCAGGGATTAGAACATGTAAAACATGGGTAAAATAAAAAATGTAAAATTGAAAATTTAAAATCAAAAATTGAATGAAGGCTGTTGTTTAATGGTTATTAGGGAAAATTGAGACTAAAAGCTATTGAAAGAGTTGATTAATTTTTGGATTTTAAAGGATATTTCAGGGTATTAAAAGAAATAATTTATAATATAGTAAAAAAATAAGGAGGAATTTTTTTATGGCAAATGTGATAATTTATACTAGCAATACTTGACCACATTGTATAACTGCTAAACAGTACCTTTCGGGTAAAGGGGTAGACTATGTAGAAAAAAATGTTCAAACAGATCCAGCAGCTAGAAGAGAACTTATTAAAATGGGATTTATGGGTGTTCCGGTTATAATTGTAGACGGTGAAACTATAGTCGGTTTTGATAAAAATAGACTAGATCAGTTATTATAGAACCTCCGGGTTTTATACCCGGTATTTTCAATTTGGAAGTTTCTTTGTTTCAATAATTATATTAAAAAAAGTTAATATATTTTGAAAGAAAAAACTTGATTAGACATACCCTAATGGGGTATACTTATATCAGAAAATATAAATATTATGGGAGGTTAATATCATGGCTGATATAACAATTTACACAAGTAATACTTGTCCGCATTGCTTTGCTGCAAAAGATTATTTCAATTCAAAAGGATTAAGTTATACTGAAAAAAATGTATCAGTAGACCCTCAAGCGAGAAAAGAGCTTATAGAAATGGGTTATATGGGAGTTCCTGTTATAATAGTTAACGGGGAAACTATTGTAGGGTTCGACAAAAACAGATTGGAAGAAATATTAAAATAAAACCCAACTAGTTTTATCTAGTTGGGTTTTATTTATCTATTTGTTTAATTCTTTTAATAATTCTTCAAGATTTATACCGTGAACTACAGCTGCTTGTTCTAATGACTCCATTTGTGAAGATGGGCAGCCTAAGCATCCCATTCCAAATCTTAATAATATTTCTGCAGCTTCTGGTTTAACTCTTAATATTTCACCTATAAGCATGTCTTTAGTTATTGTCATTTAAATTCCTCCTTCTTAAAATGTTTAATATAATCATAACATATTTTTTAAAGTTTGTTGACAAAATATTTATTAAAAATGAATTTATCAAATAAGATGAACTTAAATACTGCATTTAAATCTATTGCCAATATAATTGGTAAATTTTTTGTATAAAAAAACATAATAAAAGTGAAAATATAACTAAGGAGGTGGTTTAATGTCAGATAAAGAAAAGACAAATAACCAAGATATTAGTGTAACTAGTATCATACTTAGAGTAATATTGACAGCAATAGTAGTTTGGATAGCGGCTTTTCTAACACCTGGATTTAGTGTTAGTAATTTATGGAGTCTAATTTTATCGGCTATAGTAATAGCTGTGTTAAACTATATCATAGAACAGTTTGCAGGAATTGACGCATCGCCTTTTGGAAGGGGATTGACAGGATTTATAGTAGCAGGAGTAATCTTGTATGTTACTAAATTTATAGTTCCGGGTTTTAATATTTCTGTTGTTGGAGCAATTATTGGAGCTTTAGCAATAGGTATAATAGATATGGTGGTACCGGGAAGAGTATTTTAAAAAGGTCGGCTATTTGCCGACCTTTTTAAAACCTCTACCAGCGCCTTTTCTTCCAGCCCAAACAGGTCTATTATTTTCATCTCTTAATTTAATTTCTTTATTTTTAGCTTTTATTGAGATAGGTTTAAATACAGTAGTTTCTTGATTGTTTATATTAAATGTTCTGTAAAATCCTTTAATTTCAATTTCCATATCCTTTGCAAGATTTAATTCTTTGAAATTATCCATGAAAACTATTCTGCCTAGATGAACATTTACGATTTTGTTGTCATCAGTAGTTATGTCTATACTGAAAGGTGGATTAGTTGTATTAATGTTTGATATTTTACCTTTAATAGTAGTTAAATCATTTTCAGTTAAAGTACAAGCATATCCTCCATTATTCCATCCATATCTTACTGGTTGATTTAGATTTGATTGTTCATCTAAGCTGTCCGCAAAAGTTAGACCTGCTGTGGCAAATATTGATAAGGCTAAAACGGATGTTAAAAAGATTAATTTTTTGTTTTTCATTTTGAAAAACCTCCTTTTAATTTTTTTCTGTGATTTTATTCTATCCTTTATATGTGGCAGTTTTGTGACAGTTTTAGTACCTTTAGGTGAAATCTAAAATTCAAAACAAGAAAAAATATTCTGTAGTATAATAAAAACAAATTAATTTAAATTGGGGGTGTTTGGATTGGATAACATAAAAATTCTTATTGTTGAAGATGAGGATAGAATGAGAAGATTGATACGAGATTATCTGAAAAAAGAGGGATATACCGTAATAGAAGCAGAGGATGGGAAATTGGCATTAGAAAAGTTTTTTAATGATGATATAGATTTAGTGATACTCGATATAATGCTGCCGGAATATGATGGTTGGACTGTAATGAGGGAAATCAGAAAAAAATCGAATGTACCTATTATAATTTTAACTGCAAGAAGTGAAGAATCGGACGAATTATTTGGATTTGAACTTGGGGCCGATGAATATGTTACAAAACCGTTCAGTCCTAAAGTATTAGTAGCAAGAGTTAAAGCTCTACTTAGAAGGAGTAATATTTTCTCCGAAAAGGATATATTGAAAATCGGCAGCTTGGAATTAGACTTAAATGGTCATAGGGTATTTAATGATGGGATTGAAATAAAATTGACTCCTAAAGAATATGAATTATTAGTCTATATGGCTAAAAATAAAGGGAAAGCCTTAAGCAGAGAGACTATACTAAATGGGGTTTGGGGGTATGATTACTATGGAGATTTGAGAACAGTAGATACTCATATTAAAAGACTCAGATTAAAACTTAAGGGAAATAGTGATATTATTGAAACGGTAAGAGGAGTTGGATATAGACTAGAGGTGAAAAAATGAGAAGATCATTAAAAACGAAGCTGTTTTTAAGTATCCTATTATTAACTTCAATAATTTTAGGTTTAGTATGGTTTTTTAATGTTAAGTATTTAGGTTCTTATTATATAGAGAGAAAAAAAGATAATCTGGTATCATACAGTAATCATATTAAGAACATATATAAAGGTGATACAAGAAAGATATATGATGAGTTAGAAAGGATAGAGAATTTAATAGGGGGAAACATTACGATAGTAGCAAGCAATGGGGAAATAGAATATCCTATATCATATAGACCGCAGTACGGGAGAATGGGAAGAGGATTTATTCCCATTTCAAAGGAAGATTTAAAAGAAATATTATCAGGGGGTACCGTTATAAAAATTTTTAAGCATCCGAAATTCGATATAAGGATACTCTCTGTTGTTACTCCTTTAAGTAGTGATAAAATACTAATAATTCAATCATCTGTAGCATCAATAGAAGAAGGAATAGACATAATTAAGGACTATTACATATACATAGCGATTATATCTCTTATAATTGGTATAATACTGACTTTTATACTTACAAAGATAATTACAGAACCTATTTTAAGATTAAATAAGGTAGCACGAAAAATGGCTAATTTAGATTTTAGTCATAAATATAATGTTGTAAGCACAGATGAAATAGGGCAGTTAGGAGAAAGCCTAAATTATTTATCCGAAAAATTAAGTTTTACAATAGATGAATTAAATAAGGCAAATAAAAAATTGAGAGAAGATATAGAAAAAGAGAGACGATTAGATAAGATGAGAAAAGAGTTTATTTCAAATGTTTCCCATGAATTGAAAACACCAATCGCTCTTATTAAAGGATATGCAGAAGGGCTTAAAGATAATGTTATAGATGATATAGAGAGCAAGAATTTCTACTGTGAAGTCATTATGGATGAAGCCGAAAAAATGAGCAAATTAGTTAAAGATTTGCTTGATTTATCGCAATTAGAATCTGGGCATTATTCATTAAATAAAGAGAAATTTAATATATGCAATCTTGTAGACAAAGTTTTAAATAAATACAGTCCAATATTTAAAGAAAAGAATATAAATGTCAGCATAAAAAAAGATGATGATAAGATGTATGTTAATGGCGATAGAGTGAGATTAGAACAGGTTTTAGTAAATCTTATTAATAATGCTTTAAATCATATAGGTGCAGAAAGAGTTTTGGAAGTTGCTATCAGGCGATTGTCAAATAATGCGATTATAAGTATTTATAACAGTGGGAATTTTATCCCCGAAGATGAAATAGATAGGATATGGGAGAGCTTCTATAAAGTTGATAAGTCAAGAGCTAGAAAATACGGCGGAACAGGTTTAGGACTATCAATAGTAAAAAATATTTTGAAGCTCCATAATAGTAATTATGGAGTGAGGAATGTAAAAAATGGGGTTGAATTTTGGTTTGAATTAGAATTAATATCAATTGATAATAAAAATTATTAATATATATTATACAATATCATTGAAATTTAGGGGTTACATTTAATTAGAATGTATAATATAATGTAATATATAAATATCAATTGAAAACGAGGTGTGGTTGTTGAGAAATAATGTAGTAGACGAAAATAAAAGATATAAAATTGCAAGCAGGATAACATGGATAACGATAATTTTAAATTTAGTATTAGCCATAGGGAAAATAATCATAGGATTTATTTCTAATTCGAGTGCTATATTAGCCGACGGCATTCATACAGTTTCAGATATAGGAAGTTCGGTTGGAATAGTCATAGGTTTCTTTATTGCGAAAAAACCTGAAGATGAAGAGCATCAATATGGACATGAAAAAGCAGAAACTATTGCGGCATTTTTACTTTCATTGATGTTGATAGCAGTAGGAGTAAAAATGGGAATTTCTTCTTTGAAACTTATGTTATGTCAAACTGTAAAAGTACCTACTGTAATAGCTATTTGGGCAGCTGCTATATCGATAGTAATTAAAGAGTTTCAATTCAGAATGGTTATGAATGTTGGGAAGAAAATTGATAGCAAGGCATTGATAGCCGATGCTTGGCATCATAGATCAGATGCTTTATCATCTATAGCGGCATTATTAGGAGTTGTAGGGGCTAGAATGGGATATCCATTATTAGATCCTTTAGCGGGATTAGTAGTATCTATAATAGTTGTAAAAGTTGGGGTCGAATTTTTTATACATGGATATAATGAGCTAATGGATGTATCGATTGAAGAAAGTAAATTGTATGAAATTTCTAGAAACCTAATGAAAAATACTGATATAAGGAATATAAATGATATTAAGGCTAGAAAACATGGTTCTAAAGTATATGTCGATATAAAAGTATGTGTAGATCCTAATATAACGGTTTATATGGGACATAGTATAGCTGAAAAGGTTGAAGAAGAAGTTAAGAGAAGTTTAAAAAATGTAAAAGATGTTATGGTACATGTAAATCCTTGTTCAAACCATGAAGAAATGAATTGTTTAACATGTAAAAACAAAACGAGCAAATATGTAAATAAAGAGAATAAAGGATAATGAATAAAGTCTTGCCAAACATACCCCTGCGTGGTATAATCAGATAAACGATAAAATTAGGAGGATGAAGATGACAGATGTATCAATTCCTATAGCGTTTAGTGCAGGGGTCCTTTCTTTTTTATCTCCATGTGTACTTCCTTTGATACCGGCATATATAACGTATATTACAGGTTCTACATTTGAAGAAGAACTTGCAAATAGAAAGTTTTTAGCTGTATCTAGAACTCTGGGATTCGTAATCGGTTTTACTATAATTTTTATGTTAATGGGGATTTCTGCAAGTTTTATAGGGAGAATTTTTATAAAGTATAAGAGCATATTTACTAGAATTAGTGGGATATTAATAATAATTTTTGGATTAAATATGTTAGGGTTTAAAATCGAATTTTTAAACAGGGAAAAAAGGATGCAGACTCCTAAAATTACTAATTGGTTTAGTTCAATACTTATGGGAATGGCGTTTGCTGCTGGATGGACTCCATGTATAGGTAGTGTATTAGCGACTATATTGATTTATGCTGGGACAACTGCTACTTTATCTAAAGGATTCTATCTGCTTTTATCCTACTCTGTTGGATTAGCAATTCCATTTATCTTAACTGCACTTCTTATTAGTCAATTTAGTAAATTTTTGATTAAATTTGAAAAAATTATACCTTATATTATGAAGATAAGCGGCATAATAGTAATTAGTTTCGGGATATTAATATTTTTAAATAAAATATATTTAATCTCAAATATCTTCATAAGATAGAATTAGATGGAGGGAGAATATGAATAAAAGGTTCGTTATAATAACTATTTTAGTCATAGCTTTAGCGGCTGTTTTATTCTATGCATCTTATAACACAGTGCCTAAAAGTATTAAAGATGAAGGATTAGATGAAGAAAAAATAGAAGTTGAAGACGATAGATTAGCAGAAGAAGTTTTGCCAATGCAAATAGGAAGTCTTGCTCCTGAATTTGTTTTAGAAACATTGGAAGGCAAAAAGGTTTCATTAGAAGATTACAAAGGTAAAATTGTATTAATAAACTTCTGGGCTACATGGTGTCCGTATTGTGTGAGAGAAATGCCGTATTTAAACAAATTATATCTTGAGAATAAAGACAATGATTTTGTAGTTTTGGGTATAGATGTTATGGAAAGTAAATCTGAAGTAGAAAGTTTTGCGAAAAAAGGAGGATATGAATTTCCTATTCTATTAGACAAAGAAGGAGAAGTTGCTAGGAATTATTTAGTTAGTGGACTGCCTATGTCGGTTATGTTAGATAAAGAAGGAAGGATTAGAGCGATACAGATGGGTATGATGACATATTCGCAGATGAAGGAAATGTTAGATAGCGTAAGGAGCAAATGATAAAATCTAATGGAGAATAATTAAAATAGATTGACTTATACTAATAGATGTAATACAATTATGTTTGAGATATACCCTTATGGGGTATTTATCTTAATGAAGATAAAATGATTGCTTAATAGTTATGAAGGAGGATAGAAATGAAAGTAGAAATAACACAAGTGGCTCAAGAGAAATTAAAAGAGATAATGGAAGAAAAAGGAGCATTATCTCAAAGTGTAAGAATATATATCGCAGGTTTTGGATGAGGGGGCCCAAGTTTCGGGCTTGCTCTGGATGAGCAAAAAGAAGACGATGAATTATATACAGCAGGAGATATTAATTTTATAGTAGATAAAGATGTTGCTTCTCAATTTGATTATTTCAATATTGATTATTTAAATGACTGGTTGAGGAGAGGATTTTATATTACTACAAACAGAGGACACTCCTCCTGTTAATTTAAGGGCAGAACGAAATGTTCTGCCTTTACTATTGCCAAATATCTTTAATATTGAATTTTGGAATGAAATTCATTAATTGACATAAATACAAATATTTTATAGTATAATATTAGATTAATATCATATTATTAAGCAAATTGTAAAATAAGTCATAATATTTAAATATAAGGGGGAAGAATATGACTAAAAAAAATATTATTTTAATAATTATAATTGCTTTAATAACTATAGTTATAGTTGTTAATAACAATCAAAAAAAAGGTACTTTTCAAGAGTTAGTACTAAATGATTATCTAGATAAAGCACAAGCAAAGGAATTTAATATAATAGAAATAGCTGATGTTTCGGATAAAAACATCATTTATAAAGCTAGTGAAAATATTAACATAATTAATGAATTTATATCTAAATTGAATGAATTAGAACTTGTTGAATACAGGCAAGGTATGTCAGGGAATAATAACAGTTCAAAAACCAGCAAAAAAGATTATGTGATTTTTCTAAAAAATCAAGAGACTGATGAAGGAATACAAATTCATATAGATTCTGATAAAAACATATTAGTTAGAGCTAGTACTCTTGTGATAACTGAAAATAAAAAAGATAAAATTACTGAAATTAAGCATAAAGCGAAAATATATAGATACAACGTTATAAGTGGTAACGTAGATTTTGATTATTTAGATAATTTATATAATTCATTAAAAGAATTTTAATCAAATAAACTGCAAGGTATAAATTTACACCTTGCAATTTATTCTATTACTTAAATTTCAAGCATAATTAATATATCTAACCAGAGATTGTCCTTCTTTATACTGTATAATTTTTAAAAATATAAAATTATTTTTCAAAAATAGTATATACAAAAACGTCGATTCCATCTATATTTTCTGCTGTAGCTTGAAGTTTGAAATCTGAATTTAATCCATTTATAAAAGCCTCTTTCCAAGTCCTATCCAAATCATACATTAAACTATAATTTATTCTGCATTCCTTCCAAGTATCAATCAAAACATGTTTTTTTATATAAAACTTTACTATATCATTATCTTTGTAAATTATATTATAATTGCCGGGTAAACTAATATTTAAATCGTAATCTTTAAGTACTTTATAAATATCTTCTACCGACTTTATATTATGATTTTCCTTTATCTTCTTCCCCCAACTATAACCATGATGTTCATATACATATGTTGTCAGTTCTAATCCTGCTCTTTTCCAATTACTTAATGCAGTTTTTACTAGATTTAAATAGTTATCCTTTTTATTTTTTTCAAGAACAGTGGATTTTTCAATCATTGGATTAATGACATCGTTTGAGAAATTGATTTTAAAAACTTTTATTATACTATTTTCCATGTCTTTCAAAAGTTCTAGTCTTATATCTTCGCTATTATTCAAAATATCACCTTCCCATAATACATAAATAGATAACTTTATTGTTAGACTATTTTTAAATCTATCTTTAGATTAACCAGAAATTTATCAAATATCATATAAAAATTTGATTAAAATAAAAGAATATGATACAATAAAAATACACCCCGGGTGGGGAGGGGTAGAAAGGAGGATATTAATGGATTATAAAAGAGTAACTTTAAAAATAAAAGGAATGACATGAGCAGCCTGCGCTAAAAGGGTAGAGGGTGCTCTATCAGGATTAAATGGTGTAAAATCAGCGGTTGTAAATCTCATTGCTGAAAAGGCTACTGTAGAGTATGATCCAAAAGTAATCAATGTAGATGATATAGTTAAATCTGTTGAAAAAACGGGATATAAAGTCCCGACAAAAAATATTCAACTTAAAGTTGAAGGTATGACTTGTGCTGCTTGTTCTGCAAGGGTAGAAAAGGCGTTAAATAAGATAAATGAGGTAAAAAATGCGAATGTAAATCTTACAATGGAAAAGGCGATTATTGAAATCTATGACGGAGCAATTGAAATTGCAGAACTTATCGAAGTTATAGAAAGAGCAGGCTATAAAACATTTGAGGAAAATGAAAAAGATGAACAAAATAATGAAAAAAGACAGAAAGAAATAGAACATTTAAAAAGACTTTTTATAATATCTGCAGTATTAAGTGTTCCATTATTATCGGCAATGTTCTTCCATATGGCAGGAATACAAACTATATTAGATAATGGGTATCTGCAGCTTGCATTGGCTACTTTAGTACAATTTATTATTGGATACAGGTTTTATAAAGGAGCTTACCATTCTTTAAAAGGCGGAGGAGCCAATATGGATGTTTTGGTGGCTCTAGGTACTTCAGCGGCATATTTTTATAGCCTTTATAATCTAATTTCTGGAGTTAAAGAATATTATTTTGAAGCATCTGCGGTTATTATAACTTTAATTCTATTAGGTAAAATGCTAGAGGCTATTGCTAAAGGCAGAACATCTGAAGCTATAAAGAAACTTATGAATTTGCAAGCTAAAACGGCTAGAGTAATAAGAGATGGAAAAGAATTAGATATACCTGTAGAACAGGTTGTGGTTGGAGATATTGTAGTAGTACGTCCCGGAGAAAAGATTCCTGTTGACGGAATCGTTATTGAAGGTAATTCTTCTGTAGATGAGTCTATGCTAACAGGAGAAAGTATTCCTGTAGACAAAAAAGAAGGAGATGAAGTTATAGGAGCTACAATAAATAAACATGGAACGTTTAAATTTAAGGCTACAAAGATAGGAAGAGATACAGTATTATCACAGATAATCAAGTTAGTAGAAGAAGCTCAAGGTTCAAAAGCTCCTATACAGAGATTGGCCGACAAGGTTGCGGGTATATTTGTACCGACTGTCATAGGGATAGCTATTTTAACTTTTGCAATATGGTATTTTGTAGAAGGAGACTTTACTAACGCTCTAATCAATGCAGTGGCGGTATTAGTTATAGCTTGTCCTTGTGCATTAGGGCTTGCAACTCCAACTGCTATAATGGTTGGTACAGGTAAAGGTGCAGAAAATGGTATACTTATAAAGGGAGGAGAGTATCTAGAAAGAGCACATCAAATAGATACATTAATATTTGACAAAACGGGAACTATAACAAAAGGCGAGCCAGAAGTAACAGATATAATAAGTTTTAATAAATCAAAAGAAGATATTTTAAAATTTGCAGCGATTGCCGAAAAAGCATCTGAACATCCTTTGGGGCAAGCCATTGTAAAAAAAGGTGAAGAAAGCGGTATAAAATTGACTGATCCAGAAAAGTTCAATGCAATACCGGGACATGGTATATTTGCAGTTATAGAAGGTAAGGAAGTTTATCTGGGTAATAGAAAATTAATGAAAGATAAAAATATTAATATAGAGGATATAGAAGATGAAATCGTAAATCTTGAAAGTCAAGGTAAAACTGCAATGATACTATCAATAAATGGTAGGGTAGAAGGGATTATAGCTGTTGCAGATACAGTAAAAGAACATTCTAGGGAAGCTATTAAACAGCTCAAATCAATGGGAATTGAAGTTTATATGATTACAGGAGATAATGAGAGAACTGCTAATGCAATAGCTAGAGAAGTAGGAATAGAAAATGTAATAGCTGAAGTTTTACCTGAACATAAGGCGCAGGAGGTAGAAAAATTAAAGGCACAGGGTAAAAAAGTAGGTATGGTTGGCGATGGTATTAATGATGCTCCTGCCCTAGTAAAAGCCGATATTGGCTTTGCTATTGGAACAGGTACAGATGTTGCTATAGAAGCTGCCGATATAACATTGATGAAAGGCGACTTGAGAGATATAGTATTAGCTATTAGATTGAGTAGAAGAACTATGAGGACTATAAAGCAGAATCTTTTCTGGGCATTTTTCTATAATAGTATAGGGATTCCTTTAGCTGCTTTAGGGTTTTTAAATCCTATGATAGCCGGTGCGGCTATGGCATTCAGTTCCGTTTCAGTAGTATCGAATTCTTTAAGATTAAAAAGATTTAAATAAATAAAGGAAAGGGTGTATGTTATGACAAAAGTATTATTTATTGAGGGAATGAGTTGTAATCACTGTATTATGGCAGTAAAAAAAGCATTAAGTGAAGTTGAAGGAGTAACATCGGTAGATGTAGATTTAGAAAGTAAAAAGGCAGTAGTTGAATTTTCTAAAGAAGTAGGAGAAAATATATTAAAGGATGCAGTAATCAAAGCAGGGTATGAAGTTGTAAGTATAGAATAGATGGGGAGAGATGGTATGACTGAAGGTAGAAAAAAAGCATTGAATCTACTTAAAACTTCAAAAGGCCAAATTGAAGGGATAATAAGAATGATAGAAAATGATAGATATTGTGTCGATATTTCTAAACAAATTCTTGCCGTTCAAGCACTGCTTAAAAAGGCAAATTTAAATATAATAGATCAGCATATAAAACATTGTGTGAAAGAAGCCATTCTCAAAGGAGAAGGCGATGAAAAAATTGATGAGATCATTAACATATTAGATAGGTATGTGAAATAAATTAACTATTATGTCGGCTTTAAGCCGCATTTTTTTCTTGCATTTATCCGTATTTTCGAATATGATATAAATGTGTTTAAATATAATTTAAATATGAACCTGGTTAGGAGAGGCTACTATATAGAAATACGCCACTGCCCAGAAACATCCAGAGATGCCAATGGGTAAACAGGTATAATCGAGAAGGTTATACCTAATGTGGCTGGCCAAGGCCTAAGCTATATAGAGCTAAAACCCAACAGGTGAAAGGCAAACCCTTCACTTGTTGGAGGGTTTTTTGATGTATTAAAATAGTGTTTTTCTGTAATACTATAATTGCTCTTAAATCGAAGTTTTTTGAAAGGGTGGTGATGGTTATGGACTCTGGTCCTATACCTAAGAATAACCTTAAAAAAATCATATTAAGAAGAGCCATAACCTTGCCACTTAGGTTGCCACTTAGGAGTGTATGGCTCTTCTAAAAGGAGGGAAAATAAATGAAGGAGAAAATCACTAAACTTATAAACGAAAGGAAATATGTTGAAGTCAGAAAAGAAGTTACAAAACTAAATGTAGTAGACATTGCAGAACTTTTGGAAGAGCTAGATAAAAGTTCGTATCTAATATTATTTAGAATACTGCCTAAAGATATGGCGGCCGAGGTCTTTTCATATTTGTCATATGAGCAACAGCGCTATATTATAGACTCGATAACGGATAAAGAGATAAAAAATATAGTAGATGAATTGTTTTTTGACGATATGATAGATATTATAGAAGAGATGCCAGCAAATGTTGTAAAGAAAATACTTAAAAACACAAAAGAAGAAGAAAGATTATTAATTAATCAGTTTTTAAATTATCCAGAGAATTCGGCTGGCAGCCTTATGACAATAGAATATGTAGATCTTAAAAAAGAAATGACAGTAAAAGAAGCGATAGACCATATAAAAGAGACAGGCGTTGATAAAGAGACTATATATACTTGTTATGTTACAGATAAAAATAGGAAACTAGAAGGATTAGTGTCTTTAAGGAAATTAGTCATAAGTGATGATGATAAAACAGTTGACGAAATAATGGAGAGAGATATAATATATGTAAATACTCATGATGACCAAGAAGAGATAGCTTATTTATTTAAAAAGTATGATTTAATGGCTATTCCTGTTGTTGACAAAGAAGGCAGACTAACAGGTATTATTACAATTGACGATATAGTTGATGTTATTGAACAGGAAAATACAGAGGACTTTCAAAAAATGGCAGCAATGTCTCCATCGGAACAGGAGTATCTTGAAACTAGTACTTTATCATTAGCAAAACATAGGATTACATGGCTTTTAATTCTTATGATATCTGCTACGTTTACAGGTAGTATTATTAGAAAGTTTGAAGAAGTATTGCAGTCTGTTGTTATATTGGCGGCATATATTCCTATGCTTATGGATACAGGAGGAAATGCTGGAGCTCAAGCTTCAACTCTGATAATAAGGGGTATGGCTTTAGGTGAGATAGAAATAAAGGATATTTTGAAAGTTATATGGAAGGAATTGAGAGTTAGTACAATAGTAGGAGTTATTTTATCATTAGTGAATTTTATGAGAATCTATTTTATAGATAAAGTCAGTTTAAAAGTTGCAATAACTGTATGCTCAACATTGTTTTTTACTGTTGTTTTAGCTAAAATAGTAGGAGCTATACTTCCAATAGGAGCGAGAAAACTAAAATTAGACCCAGCAATTATGGCTAGTCCTTTGATAACTACAATAGTAGATGCTGTTGCATTAATACTGTATTTTTCAATGGCTTCATGGATATTAGGATTATAGAGTTTGGATTGAATAATTTTATTAGAGGTGATGAAGTTGGTTTTAGATCAAAATAAAACGCCATTATTTGATGCATTAAAAGAGTATTATGCGAGAAACGTTGTTCCATTTGACGTTCCGGGGCATAAACATGGTAGAGGATTAAAAGAATTTGCTGAATTTGTTGGTAGTAAAGTATTGGAAGTAGATGTTAATTCGATGAAACCTCTTGATAATGTCAGTAATCCTATAGGAGTAATAAAAGAGGCTGAAGAGTTGGCAGCCGAAGCATATTGGGCCGACCATGCATTTTTCCTTGTTAACGGTACTACATCGGGAGTACAGGCAATGATTATGAGTGTTTGTATGCCCGGGGATAAGATTATATTGCCAAGAAATGCACATAAATCGGCAATAAATGGGCTCATATTAAGTGGAGCACAGCCTATATATATACAGCCTGAAATAAACAATACTCTTGGACTTGCTATGGGAGTATCTTTAGAGAGTGTAGAAAAGGCAATAGCTAAACATCCTGATGCTAAAGCTATATTTTTAATAAATCCAACGTATTATGGAGCTACATCAGATATTAAAGAAATAGTAAAATTGGCACATAAGCACGGAATGGCAGTTTTGGTCGATGAGGCACATGGAGCACATTTTAAGTTTCATCCTGAATTACCATACGATGCAATAGAATTAGGAGCGGACATGTGTGCTGTCAGCATTCATAAAACTGGAGGTTCATTAACTCAAAGTTCGCTTTTATTATTGAAAGAAGGATTAATTGAAAAGAAAATGGTTAGAACCGTAATAAATCTTATGCAGACAACTAGTGCATCATATTTGCTGATGTCGAGTATAGATGTGGCAAGAAAAATGCTAGCAGTACATGGAGAGGAAGTGCTTACTAAAGTATTAAAGCTCTGTAGAGATGCGAGAAATAAAATAAATAATATAGATGGATTATATGCGTTTGGTAAGGAATTGGTAGGAACACCTGGAGTCCATGACTTTGATGAGACAAAGTTAGGAATAAATGTTACAGGACTCGGTATTACGGGGTTTGAAGCCTATGACATATTGAGAGACGAATATAATATACAAGTAGAATTAGGAGATGTTTTTAATATATTAGCTATAGTAAGTGTTGGAGATACTGAAGAGTCTTTAAACGCATTAGTTGAAGCGCTAAAAAATATGAGCGTAAAATATAAAGGCAATAAAAAGAGATATGAAAATGTTATGTTAGAAAATCCTGAAGTAATAGTTTCACCAAGAGATGCATTTTATAGCAGCAAGAAAGTTGTGAGATTAGAAGATGCTGAAGGTGAGATAAGTGGTGAATCAATCATGGTTTATCCTCCGGGAATTCCTATTGTAACTCCTGGAGAAAGAATTAGCAGAGAAATAATCGAATATGTAAAATTACTAAAAAGTCAGCATAGTTTACTACAGGGAACGGAAGACCCTTATGTAGAATATATTAAAGTATTGGGAATGTAGATAATTATAAAAAAGCTAAAAAAAATCTAAAAATCTGCCATTTGGCAGATTTTTAGATTTTATATTTTGATAAATCTTTTTTAAATTCATCTGTAACTTTTTTAAATTCATCAATATAATCCATCATTTTTTGTATTTCTTGGGTATAAGTTGTAACATTTGCGCTAACTTCTTCTGAAGAAGCAGAATTTTCTTCGGCTATAGCGGCTAAAGATTCTATATTTGATGAAACCTTATTAATAGCTTCTGTTTCTTGAGTTAACTGATCTATCATTTCTATAAGAGACTGTGAAACGTCTTGTATTGCTAAAACTACACTATAGTTGTCGTTTGCTACTTTTGATAATTTATTGTTTTCATCAACTAGAACCATATACTGTTTTTCAATTTGCTGAACAAGAATATTAATATCATTGATAAATGTTAATAAATTATTATTTATATCATTTACTGCCTTTTTAGACTGTTCTGCTAAAGTCCTTATTTCTTGAGCTACAACAGAGAAACCTCTACCCATTTCTCCTGCTCTTGAAGCTTCTATTGATGCATTTAAAGCTAAAAGATTAGTTTGATCTGAAATGGCTTCAACTGTTTCTACAATACTATTTACATTTTTTGCTTTTTCTTGCAATTTTAATCCGCTTTCTTTTACTTTTGAGAATTCGTGTAGAACAGATTCTAAGCTAACAGAAGTATTCTTTAATTCTTTATATCCATTGTCTATTTTATTTACGGTATCTAGCAGTATGTTTTTATTTTTATTTTCTTCATCAACAATATTATTTAAAGTTTTTATGTTATTATTTAATAAGTAAGCGGCAGTTTCAGTTTCTTGTGCTTGATTAATTGCTCCTTCAGCAACTTGTTCAACAACTTCAGAAATTTCATTAGAAGTATTGTTCATGTTCTTTGATATTTCATTAAATTTGCTGCTGAACACATTAAGCTCATCAGTCATACCTTTAAATCCTACAAAATCACTTTTAAGTATGCTTATATATTCGTTTAGACTTTCGTTTATATCTTCAAACATATCTTTAGTAACAATTTTTACTTCTTCAGAGAAATTTCTTTCTTTTAGCTGCTCTAATCTAGATAAAATGGTTCTTTTAGGTAAAAACAATAAACTCGATACAGAATAAGGAACAATAAAACTCCAAATCAACCAAAATAATTTTGTTGAAATATGGCTTGTACTTTCTATAAACAATATTGGTAATCCTATTAAAATAAAGCATGCGACTGCGATTTTTAATTCTATTTTTTTAATAAAACCGAATGATAATAGTTTGTTTGGTAGATAAGGTTTATAATAGTAAATTTCTTTTGGAAATGTTATATGTAGTTTTGTAAAGTCTTTATCTTTTTCTATTACATCTATTGATATGTCTTCGTTGAAATACTCTGCCGCCCCTTCTATTAGTCCGTGTAGATATCCAAACATTCCTCTAGGAGAGTTATATGTCATTTCTGCACGCTTTTTGCCTATTGCCTTGACATTTAAAATAGGAGGTCTTGCTCCCGGTATTTTTTCTGTCATTACCACATGAACATCATACATAGATTTTAAAAATGAATACAAATTTTCATGTTGAAAGAAAGCCGGATAATCATGAGAGAAGGTTTTTATGTTATCTTTACCTATTTCTTTCCAAACATCATATGTAGTCTTGTTTAATTTTTCAGCGATATATTCTACAATTTTTTTAGGATAGCTATCTTCAACATCTTCTGTTGGTGTAAATATTTTGTCAGGAGATAGGCCTACGTTTGAGAGCGCTTCATTTGTAAGCTCATCGCCATACAGTTTCCTAGAGGTTTTAATCCAAGTAGAAACTATTGTACCTTTCATATCAAAGACTCCCTCCTTATTATGCAAAATACGTTTTCCTTTAAGGAAAACACTAAATATTTATGCAATTCACGATAGAACTTATATATACATACTATATATTATACCAACCTATATTTCAAGTAGGCTAAAATATTACGTCTATATATTTAAGTCTGCATAAAGGGGTGAAAATAATTGATTGATGATAGATTTATATATTTGAAAATATATTCTAGAGATAAAAAGAGGATTATTATAAAAAAGTTAGAGGAAATTGTGAAGTATATAACCGCAACTCAAATTCCCGATTCCATTGAAAACGTGCATCCAGAGTTTATAAAAGTTCAAGTAATACTTGCTAGGACGAATCTGATAAGAAAGATGAGGATGTTCGGAGGAGAAGGATGCTTAAAATATTCAGAATGTGATATATGTGATGAAGGGCATTGTATTACTATTTTATATGAAGATGAACTTAAGGAGAAATGGGGCAGCAGATATAATAGTATAATGAGAGCTATTGAAGATAGCATCAAAGCTACAGAGGGGTTAGTAATAACTATGAACAATAAACCTATAATGGCAAAATTTCATAATACATGTGGTGGGGCTACTGAAAATTCAGAAAATGTTATAGGGAATAGAGTAATGTATTTAAGAAAAGTATTGTGCGATTACTGCTTAAATTCTCCCAATTGGGAAGGTTACAAAGAAATTTCAATAGAGGAGATCGAAGAAAAACTAAAAGTTAAGTTTCCAAATTTAACACCGACATTAAAAATCGATATGAAGGGTTTTATAGAGGAGATAGATAGAGACGAAGAAGGAAGGATAAAGAGTATAAAAATAGGCGGAAAGCTGTTTAAAGGTACTGAAATTAAGGAGATATTAAAGCTAGACTCTACTAGATTTAGTATTGTGCCTAAAATACTTGGAGTTAAAACCTGTGGACAAGGAGATGGTTTGGGACTTTGTCAGTATGGGGCAAATCAAATGGCTTTAATTGGATTTAAATTCAATGACATTATAAATTATTATTTCACAGGTGTTGAAATTAAAGAAATAGAGAAACCATGTATAAAATGGCCTTTAAAAGAAAAAATATTAGTAATTGACCCGGGGCACGGAGGAGATGATAATGTCGGAGTGAAAGGGCATCAGGGCCTTATGGAGAAGGATGTAGTTTTAAAAATAAGTAAAAGATTAAAAGAGTTTTTAGAGAAATTAGGAGCGGTGGTTTATTTAACTAGATATGATGACGAATATGTATCTTTAAACAGAAGGGCAGAATTGTCTAATAAGATTAGGCCTAATTTTTTTATAAGTATTCATCTTAATTCTTTTTATAATCCATCAATTCGAGGCTGTGAAATGTATTATTATAAGGGCGATATAGAAAGTAAAAGATTAGCCGAGTGTATTATGGACAGAATGGTAAAAAACATTAATGTAGTAAATAAAGGTATAAAAGTAGCTGCATTTTTCTTATTAAGAGAGGTAGGAGCGAGTTCACTTCATATAGATATCGATTATATAACTAATCCTGAAGTTGAAAAATTACTTCAAAATAGTGAATATATCGACAAAATAGCAGAATCTATTACTCAAGGTATAGTCGAATATTATAAGTTTTAAAGAATATGAGGAATATTATTGTGTTAATTAGCTAAATTTAGAGTTTGACAAACTCAACTAAAACTAGTATAATTAATTATTTGACTTTTTTGTGATAATGTGATAATATTTATACGTATATTTTGAAAGAAGGTGATTGCTTGGTGGAGAAAAATTCTCTAGATAAGATTAGAGAGAACGTTAAGTCTTATGTTGGAGAAAAAGTAAGATTAAAGGCTAACAAGGGCAGAAAGAAGACAACTATAAGAGAAGGCGTATTAGAGAGTGTTTATCCAAGCATATTCGTAGTAAAAATTGATGGAGGATATAATACAGTAAGACGAGTATCATATAGCTATTCAGATATACTTACAGAGACAGTTGAAGTAATAGTATGTAAAAATGAAAAGAAAATACAAATTAGCTAATTGAGTAAACCGCCATTTCTGGCGGATTTACTTTTTGAAGAATTTAAAAACACAATAGAGGGGAGGATTTTATGAGAAAAAGATTAGCAGTCATACTCACTTTATTGATTTTTTTGTTGACTGGCTGTAAAGAGAGTGTATTAGATCGATCGGATATAATTAAAACTTCTAAAGCAGATGAATTTGAGAAGAAAGGAAATATTGAAAAGGGTAAAGAGCAAAGTGATGAAAAAGAAGCTATAGAAGAAAAAGCAAAAATATTTATTGGACAAGCTCTAGACACTATAGATAGGGACGGTTTTATTGAAGTATATAAAGAAAAAAATAAAAAGAGCAGTATTATATATAAACTTAAAGATTATCAACAGGTTAAATTATTAGAGACTTTGCCTTACGGCTGGTTTAAAGTAATGTTGGAAGATGGAAGGGAAGGTTATGTAGATTCAAGATATATAAGGGCTAAAGAAATTCCTCCTCATGAGTTTAATGCAGAAGTGGTGGGTTATGTTTTAATTTTTAATACTGATGAGCAGGTTTTGAAAATTTATAAAGACGGAGAATTGATAAAAGAGTCTATAGCATCTAGCGGTACATGGGAACATTTTACTCCAAAAGGGATATTTAAGATAGAAGAAGGACGAAGAGGAAAATGGTTCTATACTCCTAGATTTAAGCAGGGAGGTAAGTATTGGGTTGGTTTTAAAGGAACGTATTTATTCCATTCAGTTCCTTTTACTGAAGATGGTAAAATGATAGAAGAAGAGAAAGAAAAATTGGGTACACCGGCTAGTCATGGATGTATAAGACTTCCCGTTGATGTAGCTAAATATATTTATGAAAACATTCCTGCAGGTTCTTTAGTGCTGATATATTAAATTAAACAGCCTTTTGACTCTGAATAAAAGAGTTAAAAGGCTGTTTTTTTGTAATCTTTTTATTGCATTTAAATTTATCTTGAATATTCTCTTAAAGAGTTTGAATATACAAGAATATAAATCATGTATTATGAATAATAAAAAAACTTGGACATATAATGTAATGTAATATACAAGGACAAGAGGGATTTTTATGAGAGGAAAAATTTTAAGGTGGATAGGGGATATAGTAGTATTTCTTTTAATAGCATCTATATTATCACTATTTTATACAGGGATAAAACATAAAAATGATAAAAATTATATACCTTCAGTTTTTAAAATAAAATTCATGACTGTTTTATCTGGAAGCATGCAGCCTAATATTGAAGTTGGGGATTTAGTTGTTATAAAACCTGTAATACCCAAGAAAATAAGAAAAGGGGATGTTGTTACATACAGGTTGACTAACGATATATTTATTACACATAGAGTTATTGAGGTCATAGATGATAATGAAGAGTATTTGTTTGTAACAAAAGGTGATGCTAATAATATTGAAGATAATGAAAAAATTAATTCTAGTCAATTAATAGGAAAAGTATTTTTGGTTATTCCTAAAGGGGGGTATATAGTCTATTTTTTAAAAAGGCCAATAATTTTTACTTTTTTAATACTAATGTTATTAATTATGTTCATAGGAGGTGAAAAAATAAAACTACTTTATTTTAAATTAAAAGAAGGGGGAATTTAACATTGAAAAAAAGATTGATTTTAATAGTGACATTAATAGGTTTATTGGCTTTTGGAATAGGAATGGGAACATACGCATGGTTTACAAGCAGTGTTGTGAGTACAGATAATGTATTTAAAACTGGTACATTAAAAATAAAAAATCCAGGTAATGGAGTATTTGCTACGGGGATACTAGATGTCAAAAATATTTATCCAGGATGGGTTGGAGAAAAGAGTATAACAATAGAAAATGCAGGAACATTAGATTTTAAATTTAAATTAGTAAATATAACATTGAAATCTTCTAGTGATAATAATGGAATATTATATAATGGCAATCCTAGCCTTGAAATAAGTTTTGATAAACAAAAATGGTATAGAGTTAGTGAAATAAAAGATTATGAATTTGGACAGATAACTACTGATCAAGGTAAAAAAACTATTAACGTCTACTACAAATTGCCAAGTGATGCTGGAAACAGTTATCAGGGGAAATCTGCTACTTTAGAATTCAATTTTGTAGCTACACAGGTAGAAAATACAAGCTGGTCAGAATAGCATTGACTGTATAGAAACATTGGTACATGAGGTGGTGAATAGAACAACTTAATAATGAAAATATCAATTAAAAATATAATATATAAGTTTTTAATATTAGTAATTGTAATAAATTCGATATTATTTGTAAATCAAGACGTTGTCTATGGAGATAGTATGCCTGATGTCATATTATATATACACGGGGAAAAGTCTAATGGGGGGCCTATATTCCATCAAAGAGGCAGTTTGGCTGATGAATATTTATTTCCTGGGTTCACAGATTCAGGGACTTTAAGGATTTATAATAATTATTCAGAGAGAATAAAAGTAAAAAATTTAGCACTGACAATAAAGCTAGAAAAATTACAAGGTGATAAATACTATCAAGTTAAGGATGAAAATTTATACGAAGTATTTGCAAAAAATATGAAATTAACTATCAAAAAAGACAAAATGTTGATATTTACTAAAACTATATATAGTAAGAGTTTTTATGAAATGATGTATAAGAAAAATAATGAAAATTACAGAGGATATGATTTACCTGTATCAGACCGCTTTAATATAAATAAAAATAATTATATAGATTTAGAGTATACAGTACATATGGATGAAAATGCAGGAAATGAATTACAAGGCATAAAGGCAACTGTTAATTTTCTTATAAATGTGAACGAGAATCCTATTTATCAAGATGATTATAATTCGTCAAATAGTAGAGAAGATGGAAAAGGCACAAAGCAAAAAACTAATGACAAATTTGTTGATATTAAAGGGCATTGGGCAGAAAACTGTATTCAAGCACTTATAGAACATAATATAATAAAGGGCTATCCTGATAAAACTATAAGACCTGATAACTTCATAACAAGAGCTGAAGCTGCTGCTCTTATTTGTAGAGCTTTAAAACTAGAAGAAAAAAATAAACTTTTTACTGGATATATAGATTTTATACCTAAATGGGCTAAAGGATATGTAATAGCGGCGACGGAAAAAGGGATATTTGAAGGATATCCCGGTAGAATTTTTAAGCCTAATAATAAAATCACTAGACAAGAGATGGTAACTGTACTAATGAGAGGCTTTAATAAAAAATTGGAAAAAGAAATAGAAATTAATTTTGAAGATAGAGACGATATTCAAGATTGGGCATTAGGACATGTGAAAGCGGGAATATATCATAAAATAATAGAAGGTTATCCGGACAATACTTTTAGACCGGATAATAGTATTACAAGGGCTGAAGTATTTACTATGATATGTAAGCTATTAAAATATCATGATAAGCATGCAAAGTAGATTTTTAGAAATGATAACCAAGCCAAATGAGGTGATAGTAAATTAAAAATGAAAAAAAGTAAAAAACAAAAAGTAAATAGAACTATCTTAAAAGTGATAGGATTTATTACTACAGGGATTTTAATATCTATGATTTTATCAATAAATATGGATACATATTCTTGGTTTACAAGTAAGACAGCATATGATATGAGTGTAACTGCAGCTACAACTGATGATATATTGGAAGAAATAGAAATTGATAAGGTTAATCCAGAAGAGATTGTACTTAAAAAGAATTTAATAGATATAGAACCAGTAATATATTTTAGTGTAGATGGAGAGATATCAGATTATATTCTGCATATAAATCCAATAAGACTTAAAACTCACGAGCGGTATATAATACCTATTAACGTAACTGTAAATTTACAACAGATTATGGATTTGCTAATGAAGAACAAAAAGCGAATTTATGGTACAATAAAAATTAAATATTTGAATGAATATATTGATGAAGAGAGAAATATAGAATTTACTAGAGAATATCTTTTAACGAAGCTTCTTAATAGATTAGGTATACAATATTTAGATGTAGATAACAAATTTGAAAAGGAAGAATATTTGAAAAAAGTAATGATGTATATAGCTGAAGAAGGAGAATTGCAGAGTAACGAGTTTTATAAAACTGTAATCGAAGAAGTGTATGGAAACGAGTAAAATTAGGCTAACAGTCAGCAGGTTATGACTGTTAGCCAATAATTTTGTTTACTCTTCAGCAACTTTGCTACCAAAAAGGTATTGTATGCCGAATAATATTATTATACCAACTAAAAGTGAAATATAAGGGTTAAATCCGAAACCAACGGGAATAAATCCTACTAAAATGGCTACAAGTGCAACTGTTAAGGCATAAGGTAGTTGTGTTTTTACATGTGCTATATGGTCGCAAGCAGTAGAAATTGACGACATAATGGTTGTATCGGAAATAGGAGAACAATGGTCTCCAAAAACAGCGCCAGTTAATACGGCTCCAATAGTAGGAATTAATAACTCATTACCTCCTATTTGCATAGCTAGAGGTATAGCTAAAGGCATAACTATAGAATTAGCTCCCCATGATGTACCGGTTGAAAATGCGATTACTGCTGGTATTATAAACATCATTAAAGGTAGCAAATAAGATGGCAGAGAATTTTTTGCAATATTAGCTATGAATTTAGCTGTTTCAAGATTGTTGTTTATATCTCCCAAAGACCAAGCCAATATCAATATTATAGATGCAGTAGTCATAGATTTAACACCTGATACCCATGCATCCATAACTTCTTTTAGAGTTAACAATCTTTGTAATAGAGTCATAACAATAGCAACCAAAGTTCCTCCAAAAGAAGCCCATAGTAAAACTACACTTGAATCGGCATTTCCAAATGCATCTTTTATTGAATTTCCTTCAAGACCGCCTCCATTAATGTATAGACCTACTATTGTTATCAATAGAACTGAAATAATAGGGATTACTGCATTATACCATCTTTCATGTTTTACTTTTGTATTTAATGATGATATTTCATCTGAAACTAAAGGAGTAGCATTATCATCTAATACTTTTCCTGTATTATATGTTCTCTTTTCAGCTCTAGCCATAGCTCCAAAATCACGACCTGTAAATATTACTATTAGCACAAAAACTAAAGCTAACAAACTATAGAATCTATAAGGTATTGTTTGCCAAAATACGCTATATGCATTTAAATCTATATTAATTTTGGCTAAACTATTTTTTATCAATCCGGTTTCAAAACCTACCCATGTTGATATTAATGCTATGCTTGAAACCGGAGCAGCAGTTGAATCAACTATATAAGCTAGCTTTTCTCTAGAAATTTTCATTTTATCAGTAATATTTCTCATAGTATTACCGACAATTAAAGAATTAGCATAATCATCAAAAAATATTAATATACCCATTAACCAAGTTGCAAACAATGTAGATTTGCTGTTTTTTGCTCTTGAAACTACAAGATTAGCAATTCCGTTTGTACCTCCATTTTTACTTAAGATACTTATAAATCCTCCTATAGAAAGACAAAAAATTAAAATAGATGCATTCCAAGAATCAGTTAATGAGCCAACGATATATGTGTTTAATGTCTTTGAAAAGCCAATTAGTGGATTAAATCCGGCTAAAATAGTAGCACCAATAAAAACGGATATAAATAGTGACAAAAGTACTTCTTGAGTAATCCATGAAAGGATTATTGCTAGTATTGGTGGTATAATTGAAAGCCATCCATATTGCATAAATATTCTCCTCTCGTATTTAATAATTTGTCTTTCGTTATTCGTTATTTATTATTCGAAAAACGAGCAGCTAATAGCTAATAAATTAGTTTTAAATTTTACATTTTCAATTTTTAATTTCTTGCATTTGTTTCCTGTTTTTAGATAATAAAAAACACCTGACAGGCTCGTCAGGTGCTATTTTCAAAAAATGCATACCTAAAGCCCATCCCTCCTTTTTTGCCCAGTGTGAGATAGCGCTCCATCAGGATATTGGGCAGTTATCCTGATGACAGTCCTACACCTATTCGATGCAGGCCCAGCCTTAGATTTTGGATATCTAAGACTTCGGCGACAGCTCCTTTCACTATATTTCATAGGCTTCCGGCCTCCGTATAGTTACTCTTAGATGTCGCGCCTCTACCTCACCCCTTTGAGGGATGAGGTCGTATTAACTTGTAATATATTATAATTTAACATGTATAAATATAAAAGTCAACAGTCAATTGTTAGGGAAAAGAAGTTAATAAATTATTAACTACAGGCTGCTTATAAACTTATGTTTTTTTATATTTATGAAAATGAAAGCGAATGCTTGAAAGAATTTAGTTTTTTCTAAATTCGTCCGCATGAGCGTCATTTTCATAA
>NZ_FQXO01000092.1 GCF_900129995.1 Caloranaerobacter azorensis DSM 13643
ATGGGAAGCGAGTTAAACGAGGGTTATTCAAAGACAAAGTTATAAATAAAATAATCAATGCTGATTTAAACGGAGCAAGGAATATATGTATATTGGGCAGTAAAAAAGCACAGCAGAGATACAAAGCAGGAGGTGAAAACCGTTGGCTTAATTTAAAGCTGTGCAATCCTATAAAAGTAGAAAGCGACTTCGAGTTATGCAGGCTTATAGCCTCATAATAGAAGTATCGGATAAGATCTATAAATCTATAAAGATTTATAGGTATGCGTTGCCTTCTATAAGATTTTTATAGATATAAGTCAACGGAAAAATTTTATGGACGTTTTAAAAATCGTTGAGCAACAAATAGAGGAAATCAAAAAAAATGTAAATGTAACATCTATTATTCTAGTGGGTTCTATGAGAAATTTAGAATTTGATGTTAAGTTAAACGATATAGATATATTTGTAATAACGGAAGAAGGCAGCAGACAGATAAGAAAGATTTTAGAAGTTTCAGGCGTAGAATTCGATATGAATTATTTTTCGAAAAAAGTTTCAGAGGAATTGATTAAAAAAAGGGAACAATTCTTTATTGAATGTCTTAAAGATGGTAAATTAGTATATGATAGAGATGGATTTGGTGATTATATTATTAAAGAGTCTATTAGAGAGTATAATAAAGGGCCAGATAAAATGGAAGATTATGAAATAAATAATTGTATAATTAAGATAGATGATTACTTTAAAAAGCTTAATAAATTGCAAAATGGGCCAAAATATGAATACCATTTCCTTTCAAATTTATGTATTAAGGAGATGATAAAATTATATTATAGATTAAATAATATATGGGTTCCGAAGGATAAAAAACTGTTAAAAAGTCTTAAAAAATTAAATAATGATTTATTCAGCATTGTTGTAGACTTCTATAATGAATATGATATTGAAAAATTAAAAGAAGTGTTTGATTATATTATAGGAGAAAATATACAAAAGGAGATGTAAAGATGGATAAAGAAAAGATTAAGAGAGCAGTTAGAGATATTTTAGAGGCAATAGGTGAAGATCCGGATAGAGAAGGACTTAAAGGAACACCTGATAGGATAGCTAGAATGTATGAAGAAATATTTTCAGGACTGAAAGAAGATCCAAAAGAGCATTTACAAATCTATTTCCAAGATGAAAAATATGAAGAATTAGTTTTAGTTAAAGATATACCTTTTTATTCAATGTGTGAACATCATTTAGTACCTTTTTTTGGTAAAGCACATGTTGCATATATACCTAAAGGTGGGAAACTTACAGGGCTTTCTAAACTTGCAAGGGTAGTTGAAACTGTTGCAAAGAGGCCTCAACTTCAGGAGAGAATTACCAAGACTATTGCAGATACTTTAATGGAAGTTCTTGAGCCTTATGGTGTAGTAGTTGTAGTTGAAGCTGAACACATGTGTATGACTATGAGGGGAATAAAAAAACCGGGTTCAAAAACTGTTACATCAGCGGTAAGGGGTATATTTGAAACAAGGCCAGAATCTAGAGCAGAAGTTATGAGCTTGATAAATCAAAAGTAAAAAGGGGGATATTATGTTTGAATTTGGTAAAAGAACTTATATAATGGGGATATTGAATGTAACTCCTGACAGTTTTTCAGATGGAGGAGAATATCTTGGTGTAGATAAAGCAGTTGAGCATGCAAAAGAGATGGTTAGAGAGGGTGCAGATATAATCGATGTAGGAGCCGAGTCAACAAGGCCTGGGGCCAAAGAAGTATCTGAAGAGGAAGAATTAAAGAGGTTAATTCCGGTAATAAAAAGATTAGTCAAAGAAATTGACATACCGATTTCAGTAGATACTTATAAATCAAGGGTTGCCGAAGAAGTTTTAAAACTCGGTTGTCATATAATCAATGATGTTTGGGGCCTTCAAAGAGATAAAAATATGGCAAAAGTTGTTGCTAAATATGATGTCCCAGTTATCATTATGCATAATCAAATAGGGACTGAATATAAAAAGGATATTATGGAATCTATAAAAGATTTTCTGAAAGAAAGTATTAGATTAGCAAAAGAAGCGGGTGTTAAAGAAAAAAATATTATATTAGATCCAGGGATTGGTTTTGGAAAAACTCCAAAGCAAAACATGGAGGTTATGAGAAGGCTATCAGAGCTTACTGAATTAGGATATCCAATTTTATTAGGGACTTCTAGAAAATCTATGATTGGTAAGATTTTAGACTTGCCTCCAAAGGAAAGAGTAGAAGGGACTATAGCGACAACAGTTATGGGGATTATGCAGGGAGTCGATATTGTCAGAGTACATGATGTAAAAGAAAACTTACGAGCTGCTAAAGTAACAGATGCTATTTTTAGAAAGTAGGGATATTTTGGATAAAATAATGTTAAAGAGTTTAAACTTTTATGCCTATCATGGGGCATTAAAGGAAGAAAATGTTATAGGCCAAAAATTTATTATTGATTTAGAACTCTTTTGCGATTTAAAGAAGGCAGGAGAAACTGATGATTTAAGTCAGTCGGTAAATTATGCTAAAGTATATGAGATGGTTAAGGGTATATGTGAAAACAATACATTTAAACTTATTGAGGCTCTGGCTGAAAATATTGCAGTAAAAGTTTTAGATGAATTTAAAAATGTTAAAGAGATAGTTGTAAGGGTAAAGAAACCTCAAGCTCCTGTTAATGGGATATTTGACTATTTTGGTGTGGAGATAAGGAGAGTAAGAAGCGATGGCTAAAGTGTATTTGGGGGTAGGAACAAATTTAGGAGACAGACTTAATAATTTAAATGAAGCTATACGACTTATTAAAAACTTTAGAAATACTGAAGTAATAAAGATTTCTAAAATATATGAAACCGAACCATGGGGATATACTCTGCAAGATAAATTTCTAAATTTATGCATGGAGATAGAGACTGATTTAGATCCATTTGAACTTTTAGAGGAATGCCAAAAAGTTGAGAGAATATTAAAAAGAAAGCGTTATTTCAGATGGGGGCCTAGAACTATTGATGTCGATATATTGATTTATGATGATGTTTCTATAAATGATGATAAATTAACAATCCCCCATCCTAGAATTCAAGAAAGAGCTTTCGTTTTAGTGCCATTAAAGGATTTAAATGAGAATATAGTAATTAAAGGGAAAACAATTTCAGAATGGATAGATATTGTAGGGCTTGAGGGGATAAAGGAGTTTACAATTAAATAAATATAAGGCTTGCAATTGCAAGCCTCTACCTTAATTTATTATTTTTCGTTTCTTTAGATTCTATTTCTTCAGTAATAGGGTTAGTTCCCGAATAAAATTTCATAGTATCAATGGCGTCTACATCTCTCTGCATATTCCAAGGGAACACAAATGCATTCGTTTCTTTTTCTATTATTGGAAATTTTTTGGCATTGTATGTTGAGAGTATAATATCCTGTCCATTCGAAGCTTTAGGTTTATTTTTATCATAGTAATTTTTCAAAATATCACTTCCTTAACAGTGTGTTGGAGATAGACTTCAAAAATAGTATTTGTAAAATAGATAAAAATATTATAAATTTTTAAAAAGCATTTGGTAGAGAAATGTAAAATTGAAAATGTAAAATGTAAAATTAATTGATAAATGTAAAATTAGTCAATAGTTAATAAGAGCAGTAAAGATGTGAATGATAACGTTTATTTAGAATTTAACGTTTTAAATTTAGAATTTATTTTTCGGGAGTGATTTAATGAGTTATGATTCTAAAATAAAAGATTCTCATATAGATGAGCTATTTGAAGCGATATTAGAACTTAAGAATTTAGAAGAGTGTTACAGATTTTTTGAAGATATCTGTACGATAAAAGAAATAAAATCTTTGGCTCAAAGGCTTCAAGTTGCAAAATTATTAAGAGAGAATAAGACTTACATAGAGATTGAAAATGAGACGGGGGCTTCTACGGCAACTATTAGCAGAATAAATAGGGCACTTAACTATGGAGCAGAAGGATATAAATTGATATTAGATAGGTTAGAAAAAAAGAGATGTGAGGAAAAATAAACCTACACCATTAAATTGGGTAGGTTTTTTTGTATTGACGCAATACAATTATTATGACATAATAGAATTGTAACGGTAATGTAGCTATAAAGATAATAAATACCGATACAATTTTAAATAATAAACGATACAAATATAAATACAAAAATATTATATGGGGGGAGATAATGTGAATAAGAGATATGAACTGAACAAAAATCTTGCACAAATGCTTAAAGGCGGAGTTATCATGGATGTTACAAATCCAGAACAGGCTAAAATAGCTGAAGAAGCCGGAGCCGTAGCTGTTATGGCATTAGAGAGAGTACCTGCTGATATTAGGAAGCAGGGCGGAGTAGCAAGAATGTCAGATCCTAAAATGATAAAAGAAATAAAAAAGGCAGTATCGATACCAGTTATGGCAAAAGTGAGGATTGGACATTTTGTAGAGGCTCAAATTTTAGAGGCTATAGGAATAGACTTTATTGACGAGAGTGAAGTTTTAACTCCAGCGGACGAAATGTATCATATTAATAAAAAGCAGTTTAAAGTTCCTTTTGTATGTGGTGCCAGAAATTTAGGAGAAGCATTACGAAGAATTGCAGAAGGAGCGTCTATGATAAGAACAAAAGGAGAAGCGGGAACTGGTAATGTTGTAGAGGCTGTAAGGCATATGAGACAGATGCTTTCTGAAATAAGAAAATTGAAACTTATGCCTAAAGAAGAACTTATGACTGCTGCTAAAGAAATGGGAGCACCTTATCATTTAGTTGAATATGTGGCTGAACATGGAAGGCTTCCTGTTGTAAACTTTGCAGCTGGTGGAATTGCAACTCCTGCTGATGCGGCTCTTATGATGCAGTTAGGATGTGATGGAGTATTTGTAGGTTCTGGCATATTTAAATCTTCTAATCCAGAGAAGAGAGCAAAAGCAATAGTTAAAGCGACTACATATTATAATGATCCTGAAATTCTTGCTGAAGTTTCTGAAGATTTAGGAGAACCTATGTATGGATTAGAAATTAGTAAATTGACTACAGAGTTTGCTGAAAGAGGATGGTAATAATGATTAAAGTCGGAGTACTAGATTTTCAAGGATCTGTAATCGAACACATTGAAATGCTTGAGAAAATAGAAGGAGTAGAGCCAATCAGAGTAAAATATGAAGAGCAGATAAAAGAAATAGATGGATTGATTATTCCGGGTGGAGAAAGCACTACAATAGGTAAGATTATGAAAGATTTTAATATATTTTTACCATTAAAAGAAAAGATTTTGGAAGGCATGCCTGTATGGGGAACATGTGCAGGAATGATATTATTGGCGAAAAAAATTGTAGGGCAGGATTATTCGCATTTAGGAGTAATGGATATTGAAGTAAAAAGAAATGCATATGGCAGTCAGATAGATAGTTTTATGATAGAAAAGACAATACCACAAGTTTCATCAAAACCAATATCATTAGTTTTCATTAGAGCGCCTTATATTGAGAAGGTTGGAGAAGGAGTTGAAATTCTATCAGAGCACGAAGGTAAGATTATTGCTGCAAGAGAAAAGAATATGTTGGCAACTTCATTCCATCCTGAACTTACGGAAGATGAATCATTCCATAGATATTTTGTTGATATGATTAAAGAGAAATTATAATATTTTACCCCTACTTTATATAAGTAGGGGTGAGCTTGTTTACAAAGTAAAATATTTTAGAAAATGACGCTCATGCGGACGAATTTAGAAAAAACTCAATTCTTTCAAGCATTCGCTTTCATTTTCATAAATATTAAAAAATATAAGTTTGTCAACAGTCTGTATTATATAACTATATAATTTTATAAATTACGAAAGATATAAAATTTCTGTTTCTAAAATTATTATTTTTTTATATGTGTAATTTTTTATAATTACTGTTGGCTACCATTCTTGCGTATTATGAATATAGTTAAATATGCATATTTCGCAATTAATATTATTTATTATTGTATTTACAAATTACTACATGTTATAAGTAACATTCCATGGGTCAGGATCTTCTTCTTCGGCATAACATATACTTCCTAGTCCTAATAATAATAATCCAATTAGAATTATAGATATTAATTTTTTGATTTTCATTAATACATACCTCCTTTATATAATATATTTATAATATCCTTATCTAATTATGAGAATAA
Organism: Caloranaerobacter azorensis DSM 13643; assembly: GCF_900129995.1. GTDB lineage: Bacteria > Bacillota > Clostridia > Tissierellales > Thermohalobacteraceae > Caloranaerobacter > Caloranaerobacter azorensis. Next base: position 6,181 of record NZ_FQXO01000092.1, read on the forward strand.
AATTTGAATGTTTGATGTATATATTATTTTTTAAATATATAATTGTAGTATTATTTTTAGGGGCAATGTATGTTACTGTATAGAAAGTGATGTTGTTTGTTTTAATAGGGAATAGATTTATTGTAAGTGATAATGCGGTAAAAGAGATTGGCTACTGTTTTGACTATTAAATTTTTTAAAAAGCAATGCGGTAGGTTTTTCAAATATTGAAAGTAATCTTGAAGAAATTATAAAATACTATAAAAAAACAGCGAATAGAGATATTAAAATTAGAAGATAAAAAATAATAAGACAAAAACATACCGTATTGCTAATTTGTAAAATATGAGAAATTAGATTTACAAATCCTGTTAAAGAATTTAAAGTTATTTTTGATTATTGTTAATTATTTTTTTGTTATATTTTACAAATTTAAGCTTTTACTAATAAATTCTTTGGATTTATAAAAATCTCTTTCCATATAATAATATCCTATTTTAACTAAAAGTTCTTTTAATTCTTGTTTTTGTATTTTCGAAATATTATATTGAAATAACTTTTCTATGTCATATGCAATCTTTTCTATTAAGGTTTCCTTATCTTTTATGATATATATATTGATTAATAACTTATAGCTCTGAATAAATGAATCTATGTTTATTTTTTCATATCCTTTGTATTTGAGAATTTCAATAGCATCTACTATATTTTTATGAGCTTTTTCTATTTCATTAATTTTTAAATATAATTCACCTAGGAAAATTAAAGTATTAGCTAAATTAATGTCTTTTTTATTTTTTCTTATATTAAAAGATTTATTTGCAAATTCAATAGCTTTATGTGTTTTTCCCAAATTATTATAAATATTAGCTATATTAATATAAATCATGGCTGATTTATTTAAAATATTATTACTTTCTGATATATTAAGAGCTTCAAAATAAGTATCTTTTGCTGATTTAAATTGTTTTTTTCTGAGGTAACAATTACCTTTTAATAACAAAATATCGAGTATTTCACATGTATCTAGTTGTAAATTATTTAATTCCATATTTTCTAATGTACTTAGACATGAATCATAATTTCCTAATTTTTTGTAACTTAGAGATAAGTTAAAATATGCTTTTTTAAGTAAATCTATATTAGTGGTTGAGTTTGATTTTAAGATGGATAATGCATATTCATTAATTAGAGTTGCTACATTATAGTTTAGCATTTTTATAGAACATTTGCCTAATTCTAACAATAATTCGGGAAAACAACTAGAATTCGTAGTTTGCATACAAACTTTTAATGCTTTTAGATAATATATATAACTATTATTATAGTTTTTGTTTTTATAATACAAATTAGCTATTTTTTTGTAGGCTTTTAACTTTAATTCTTTTACATCATAAGTTTTAAATAAATTCTCTATTCTATTAACTTCATTATGAAAAATATGATTATCTATAGTGTTGATATTGTTAAGTATATTTAATGAATTTCTAATTATTTTATTAACTTGGACAATTTCTTCTTCTAATAAATAATCAGGAGTTATCTCTAATGGTATGTTTTTTTGTTTAGCTATTTGATTAATATTATTAGCTAATATTTCGGCAACTTTTTTTGATAGCTTTATCTTATCGTTTTCTATATAACTAATTAGACTTCTATTATATACTCCTTTTGTCAATTCTTCTTGGTTAATTTTCAATATTTTTCTTATAGCTTTTATTTTTTTTCCTGGAGATAAAACTTTATTTTCTAAAAACATCATTAATTCACCTTTTTATTTATATTCTTGTATTTGATATTTGTTTTTTTACTAAATCTTATATTAATTATATTATCATAAATAAATTAAAATGTAAATTTTTTTAAACTAAATGTGAATTAATTATATATAAATCATTTACAAAATATATTTTTTGTGATAATATTAATTTAAACTTGGACAAGTTTAATAAAAAAGACCAGCTATTAAATGTCAAGTAACAAAATCGAAAAAAAGTATTATAATTAAACAACTAAAAATAGGCATGACAAAAAGAGGTTATT
>NZ_FQXO01000106.1 GCF_900129995.1 Caloranaerobacter azorensis DSM 13643
ATGGACACCCTTGCCTTTGGCTAGTGGTTGGCACGGTCAACCCCCACAGTGGACTCTCACCACCTAGTTGTTACGCATGCCCGGCGCACATAAAAAAAGACTTTTAGTTTTCTGTCTAAAAGTCTTCAAGAAAAACTATCTTTAAATAAGTCCTCCCCATATTTATTTTTTCTTTTATTTGCAATCTCATAGCATTTACCATCATTTCTTCCTTCTATTACTATTATATTCATCACTTTATGCTCTCTTGCCAAAATATATACAACTCTTATATTAATATTTTTATATTTGATTTTAAAAAAATTTGTCAAATCTTTCCCTTTTACATGCCCCAACGGTTCCCCATTATAAATTTTACTTTCCAACACACTATTCAATTTCCACCTCATCGGCCAGCCGATTCACTTCAGTTCTGCTTATTCCTTCTTCCAACAAAATTTCCTCGAAAATCACATCATCAGAAGGGTTATGATTTTCTATTCTCTGTAATGCTTTTGTTAGTAATCTAAAATTCTCTTTTATATCCATTAATTCACCATATTCTTCTATAGACATTATTATGGCTTGCGGTTTATTATTTTTAACTACTATATAAGGCTTGTTATCTTTTACAATTTTCTGAATTATTTTTGAACTTTTTCCTCTGCTCAAATCTGATACCGATACTATCCTGCCTAAAATTTCTCTCAAATCCCCAAAATAAGACATGATTCTACTACTCACCTTTTCTATATTGTATGTGTTTTGCAAAAGTAATCCCCCTTTCTTTATTATATTTATCTTTTACATTAATTAAACCATTTTCATAATTTTTTCACTTAAATTTTCTTGAAAATTATATGACTAATTCTGCACTTTTCATTTTCAACTTTAAATTTTAATCTGTCTCTTAATTATTTACATAAATGCAACAACCTGATTGCTTAAAATAAAGACGATTAATCCAGCTACAATTACTCCTGCAGTAATCGCCGGAAAAGAATATTTAAATTCTATATTAAATAAAGTAGCTGCTAGACATCCTGTCCAAGCACCAGTAGACGGTACCGGTATTGCAACTAAAAGAAATAGCCCTAAAGCCCTATATTTCTCAACTTTTTCGCTCTTCTTCAAAGTTCTCTGTTTAATCCATTCTGCAATCTTACCAAACATTTTAGTCCTTCCAAGATAATCGAATAAAGGTTTTAGTATTTTGAGTAAAATAGGTACAGGTATTAAATTACCTATAATGCTTAATATTGTACTTTGAACAGGTGTAAATCCCATTGCTATCCCAAGTGGTATTGCTGCTCTTAATTCTAATACAGGTCCAGCAGCAACAAGTATTACGATAAGTTCATCTTTTAAGACTTTTAAAGTCTGCATCAACAAATAAATCACCCCATTATATATCTATTGTTCTTTTTAGTCATTAATTATAATCTGACTTTATATCTTATTCAATAAAACTAATATTTATAATCCTAAAAGGTTCTGCTCTCCTATAGTTTACACATTTTTGAACTGTACAAATTATATTATATAATATAAAAAATAAAAGAAAAATATTTTTTTCGATTCTATATTAGTTATTTATTTTTAGCAATGGTAAGAATTCCGAAGAAATAATAAGAATTAATTAGAATCTACAATATAATTTTAATTAATCAGTTGTTAACAGTATTGCAAGTTAACTAAATATGCTTTAAAATAACATTCGTGATAAGTTAATATGAGCTGACGGGGTGTGGCGCAGTTTGGTAGCGCACGTGGTTTGGGACCATGGGGCCGGGGGTTCGAGTCCCTCCACCCCGACCAGAAGAAAAGAGTCGAGAATGTTCTCGGCTCTTTTTTCATTTTGATTATAATTCATCATAATACAAAAAATAGTTATATAACTTTTATCTGAAAGATTACAAATATATTAAAATGTAATTCGAGACATTGTTTAAACGTAGTTAATATGATACAATCACTATTGTTCAATAAATGGAATTATAAATATTAAAATACATATTTTTACATAGAATTAATAATATGAGCTTAAAAAAGAAAGGTTGATTACATGAGAAGAATAGTAGGAGCAATAAGAAAAGCAGTAGAAGAATTTAACCTTATAGAAGACGGCGATAAAATTGCAGTTGGAGTTTCAGGCGGAAAAGATAGCTTAATCCTATTATACGGGTTAAAAATATTCCAAAGATTTAGTCCGGTAAAATATGAGTTAGAAGCTATTACTCTGACTTTAGGTTTTGAAGACTTTGATTTATCTGAAGTAAAAAAATTTATAGAAGAAATTGGCGTTCCATATACCATAAAGGAAACTCAAATAGGTAAAATCATTTTCGATATCAGAAAAGAAAAAAATCCTTGTTCGCTTTGTGCTAGAATGAGGAGAGGGGCTATGCACGACCTTATGAAAGAAAAAGGATTAAACAAACTGGCTCTAGGACATCATGCTGATGATGCTATCGAAACATTATTCTTGAGTATGTTTTATGAGGGAAGAATAAATACTTTTTCACCTAAAACATATATGTCCAGAAAAGATGTTACAGTAATAAGACCTCTCATTTACGTTACAGAACATCAAATAAAAGGAGCCATTAAAAAATATAATATACCTACCGTAGAAAGTCCCTGTCCTGCAAACAGAAATACTAAAAGAGAATATATAAAACATCTTATGAAAAACATATATAAAGATATTCCTCAAGCAAGAGATAGACTTATTACCGCTATGAAAAATAAAGATCAGTTGAATTTGTGGTTTTAAAACTTAAACTCAAATTTTTAGATTCAAAGGAGGGTAACTATGAATAAGTTGTTTAAAAGAGTAGTTTCATATATAGCCGGTGGAGTAATCATTTTTTCAAGCTTTTCTATGAGCTTTGCAGATAAACCAATATTGCTTCACGAATGGAAAAATACAGAAAATATTTCGAGTGGTGTTATACACGAACATATTCAGAAATTCACATCTGATGGATGGTGGAATATAAATGTTTTAAGAGTAAATTTAAAAGATAAATACACTAACTTAGATGTTCTTTTTAACAAAGAAGGAATTTCTAAAAGAGATACACTATCTAACATGATAAAAAATTCTCAAGCTATTGCAGGTATCAATGGTGATTTTTTCTCGACAGCTAAAAGTTCTTTTCCTTTAGGAGTCGTCATATCAAATGGAAAAATGGTTTCATCTCCACCATATCATTGGGATAGACTGCCTATATTTGCAATAGATAAAAATAATTATCCCTTTATATCCTTCTGGAAATGGGAAATTAAAGCAGTCCCAGAAGGTGGACAACCTGTTATCTTATCTGCAATAAATAAATCAAGCAATAAACACGAAGAAGTTATTTTATACGATAAAAACTGGAGCTTAAAAAGTATAGGAAATACTTATTTCAACGATATGATAGAAATTGTTGTTGAAAAAGATACAGTTAAAGAAGTAAGAATTGGTCAACCTCCTATAGACATGCCGGAAAATGGATACATACTTACTGGGCGCGGCAGGGTTAAGAATATGCTTCTTAATAATTTTAAAGTAGGTAAAAAAGTAAAACTTGAAATAAATACTATGCCAAACTACGAAAACATAAAAACAGCTATAGGAAGTGGAACGTTTATAGTTAAAGATGGAAATATTGCAGATTTCACATTAAATATAAAAGGTAAACATCCAAGAACTGCATTAGGAATTAATAAAGACAAAGACGAACTCATTCTTGTAACAATTGACGGTAGAGATACTTCATATAAAGGTGTAGACTTAAATACTTTAGCCGAAATCATGATAGATTTGGGAGCATATGAAGCAGTTAATTTAGACGGTGGCGGCTCTACTACAATGGTATTAAAACCACAATATGAAGAAAATCCTATCGTTGTAAATCATCCGTCAGATGGGAAAGAAAGAAGAATATCAAACGGATTAGGTATTTTTAATAATGCTCCCAAGAAAAATTTAAGCTATATAAAAATATATACTGACGATACAAATATATTTGTTAATACATCTAGAAACTTCTATGTAAGAGGATTTGATAAATATCACAATCCTGTCGACATAGATATCGATAGAGTAAAGTTTAGCGTTTCAGGTATAAAAGGTAATTTTAATAGAAATAAATTAATTCCTAAAGAATTAGGAAAAGGTAAAGTAATAGCTAGATATAGAGGTAAAAAAGCCGAAATTGAAATTAACGTTTTAAATGAAGTAAAAGAATTGCAATTTAATTTTGACAAATTCCATATAGATGTAAATAGCCAGAAAGATTTAACCGAAATATACGGAAAAAATGATGAGGGCTATACAGCAAAGATAAATCCAAAAGACATTAATTGGACAATATATGGTAATATTGGCAAAATCGTAGATGGAATATTTTATAGCTCTAAAAAACCATCTTCTGGAGCTATTACTGCTAAACTCATGAATGCAGTTCAAAACATTGAAGTTTCAGTAGGTTATAATGAGATTCTATTGGAAGACTTTGAGAATTTAGATGACTTAAATTTCATAGGCTATCCTCAAGAGGTTAATGGAAATATTAAATTAGATAATGAAGACGTATTAGGCAAATTCTCTCTTAAATTAAATTACGACTTCACAAATTCTGAAAAAACTACGGCAGCATATATAACTCTAGGAGAAAATGGTATTAAATTAGAAAATAAACCTACCAAACTTGGATTATGGTTATATGGTAATGGAAGTAATCATTGGTTTAGAGGCAAGATAATAGACAGCAGCGGAAAATCTTATTATATCGATTTTGTAAGAAATATTGATTGGGATGGCTGGAAGTGGATTGAAGCAGATATTCCAGATAATGTTGCTTATCCTATAACTTTAGATAGGATTTATATTGTTGAAACTAGCCCTTGCAATAAAGATAAAGGGTATATCTTAATAGACGGACTAAAAGCTCTATATGCTACTCCTTATAAAACTATGACTTTACCTGCTGAAACTCATATAGAAGATAAACTTCAGAAAAGTGAAGAAATAGGTGAAAACGGCTTTAGCTTCATTGTTGCAAGAGGTATTAAAAAAGCAGATACTTTACTTAAACGCCTTATAGCAGGCAAAATAGATGAAAAAATAAATGAAAATCATCTGGGAATAATATTAGGTAAAATGAATAATATCTTTATAGATAAAATAAAAGTGCCTTTTGCTGAAGCATCTAATGGATATTCTTACTTTGTAAATAATAATACGCTATTTATACAGCTTGATGACACCAAAAACGGATTAAGAACATCAGATGTAAACCAATGGATTTGGCTGAAAGATATATTAAATAAGTCTAATGAAAAGAACGTAATTATTTCTTTACCAAAACCTGTATTTGGAAAATCCGGTTTTACTGATAAATTAGAAGCAGAATTATTCCATAAAATATTAACCGATTATAGAAATTCGGGTAAAAACATTTTTGTAATCCAGGGAAGTAATAGAACTGTTGTAAATTTAAAAGATGGAATACGATATATCGAAGTAGAAGATATTAAACTAGGGGATTTAAATGATTTGTTTGATATTAGATATGTTAGATTTGTGGTAAATGGGGATAAAGTAACTTATGAAATATTGCCTTTATTAAAAAATTAAGGGACTTCATAGTCCCTCAGACTGTTGACAAACTTATTCTCTTAAGTATTTTATGAAAATGAAAGCGAATGCTTGAAAGAATTTAGTAAAAAAACTAGGTGAAAATTTTTTAGAAAATCCGTAGGTTTGACAGGAGGTCAAACCAGCATCCTACAAGACAGGAGGTCTTGATTAGGTGCGTTAGGATTTTCTAAAAATTTGAACCCTTAGTTTTTTCTAAATTCGTCCGCATGAGCGTCATTTTCATAAAAATTTTACTTTGTCAATCGAGTAGGAGGTAGATGATTAATTCATCTACCGACCTCTCACACCACCGTACGTACCGTTCGGTATACGGCGGTTCATTAGGTTAAGTTCAATTTCTTATACTGCATAGAGAATGTTTTAAATCCTTGATTTAGCCAATACTGATTATTTAATGTCTTATTTAATATAGGACTATTAGATATACGCCAGTACCCCTTTCGGGTATTAGCGTATTGCCATGCCTTATACTCTGGGACTCCTAATCTTTTAAGATTCTTAAATTTGGTCTTAATTTTCTTCCATTGTTTCCAAAGGCATGCCCTTAATCTTCTCCTAGTCCATTTGTCTATCGCTTTTA
>NZ_FQXO01000055.1 GCF_900129995.1 Caloranaerobacter azorensis DSM 13643
CAGCGAGCAATATCACTTAATTTAACAGATTGAGCTTCCATTAATCCATATATCATTTGAAATACAAATTTATATTGAGTTTTATTTAAATCTGAACAAATATTATCAACAAAATTATTAATTTTCCTTTTAATTTGGTATATAAGTTTGTTATAATAAGACATGAGTTAACCCTCTTTTCTTTAGTATTTTCTGCTTAATTTAATTATACCAAAGAATAAGGGGGTCAACTCTTTTTTTGTACAATTTATTAAATCTGTTGATAAATGTATGGCTTCGTATTTTCTTATCCACAATTTCTTTTTTATTTCCTTCTCAAAAAAATGGGGAAACTTAAAAGTAATAGAATATTAAAAAGAAAATTCAGTATTCATAATAGCATATGAAATAAATGACAAAAAGAATAACTTAATATTTATTGAGTATATAAATCAATAAGAGACGGTTCTTCTGTTTTCTTAAAAATACACTAGAACCGTCTCCTTGTATCTTTATACTGGTATCCCGGCTTCAGCAAATGTAATCATTTCATTATTCATATACGTAGCTGCCTCAATTAAATTTAAAGCAAGTACTGCCCCCGTTCCTTCTCCAAGTCTCATATCCATGTAAAGCATTGGTTTTAGTCCAAGAAACTCTGCTGCATATACTGCTCCCTTTTCCTTCGATGCATGGGAAGGTATAAGAAAATTTTTAGTTTTAGGCTCTATAGTACATGCTATAAGAGCAGCTGCCAGAGAAATAAATCCATCTATCACTACCGGCACCCTATTAGCTGCTCCCGCAAGCATCACTCCAGCCATTCCGCCTATTTCAAGCCCTCCAACTTTAGCAAGAACATCTATCCCATCCTTCGGATTAGGATTATTTATTTCTATAGCTCTCTTTACTACTCCAGCTTTATGCTCAAGTCTTTCTACCGGAAAATTAGCTCCTATTCCCGTTACTTCAAAAGGATCATATCCGCCTATAACCGAAACAATCGCCGCACTTGGAGTAGTATTACATATTCCCATTTCTCCAGTTGCCAAAATATTTTTTCCTTTTTTAATCTGTTCTTCAGCAACTTGTATTCCAACTTCTAAAGATTTTATTGCTTCCTCTCTACTCATAGCAGGCCCTTTAGCCATATTATCTGTTCCATACTTCACTTTCCTACTTATTATTCCAATCTCATCTATATCTACCTTCACACCTATATCTACAGGTACTACATCAGCTCTAGCTTGTTTTGCTAATGCACAAACTCCTGTTACCCCTCTTGCCATATTTCTAGTTTGAATTTCTGTTACTTCCTGCGGAAATACTACAACTCCTTCTTCAAAAACACCGTGGTCTGCTGCCATAACTATAACCACTTTTTTATCTACCTTTGGATAAAGTTCCCCCGTTATTCCTGCAAGCTGAATGACTATCTCCTCCAATCTTCCTAAACTCCCGGGCGGTTTAATAAGATTATCCACCCTTTCTTTTGCCTTTGCCATAGCTTCCTTATCGAGTTCTCCAATTTTACTAATAGTTTGTTTTAATAAATCCATATTTTGTCCCCCTTCTTTTCTATATTTATTTTCTTATAACTAAAAAAGTTCATAGTTTATTTGTGCATGACAAACAAACCATGAACTTTACCATCATCCATGAGTTTTATGTAAATTATAGGCAGGTCTCCTGGCTCAGGTTCAACACCTTTAAACGCCTTCCCAGATTAATATCCAGTGGCATCATGTTTAAAGGCTCACCTTCACAGTGGCGGGTCCGCTGGAGATTTCCACTCCATTCCCTATTCTCCCTAAACGGGCACCTATAATTTTTGTATTAATTTGTATACTAAAAGGATATATTCTATGCACTAAAAAAAATTCCTGCTAAATACTAATAAATTTTTTATCTAGCCATCTTCATCTAAAGCAATCATAAACTCTTTAATCATTTTTTATACTAAATTAATTAAATAGAAAAATATTTCAACTTTAAATTTTAAAGGTTTGAATAACAAACAATTTATTAAAATCATTTATAAAACATTCTTTACAAATAATAGTAGGTTCTTTATAATGTAATCAGAAATAGAAATTAAATATCAATATCTAATTTTTACAGTTAACTTAATTTCAAAAATAAAGGGGTCAATATAAAATGAAAAAATCATCTATTTGCAATATGAATACAAAAAAACATATCTATATAATATACTTTTTATATTTCATAATATCTACTATAATCTTTAGAATTGCAGCAAATCTATGGATATCAATAGCAGCAAGTTCTATACTAATTACCACAACCATAATTACTAGCTATTTGCATAATCTAAATGATAAATTTGCCGATATAGCAAAAATTATAATTGCAGTTATAGGTTTATCAATATCTTTTGAGTTAGTATTTAAAGATATAGATTCATTTACAATAACCTGCTTAACTATACTTGTATTAATTATTCATAAAGTATCTAATCCTTAAGATATAAGAACACATCCCCCTTCCTCTTTGGATTTATTTCTCCAAAGAGGATTTTTATTTCTTTATGTAGAAATAAATGGGTATATATTAAACGATATAAAATCTAAAACAAACAACACAACAGATTTAGGAGGAGTGAAAATGAAAATACATTTTTATGGAGCTGCTGAAGTTGTAACAGGTTCTAATCACTTAATTACTACAGATAAATACAAAATTTTAATCGACTGTGGTATGTTCCAGGGCAGTGAGGAACTAGAAAAACTAAATTTCAAGGATTTTGAATACAATCCTTCTGAAATTGACTTTGTTTTGCTGAGTCATGCTCACATAGACCATAGTGGTAGAATCCCAAAATTAGTAAAAGAAGGCTTTAAAGGTAAAATAATTTGTACAAAAGCTACTTATGATCTATGTAAAATCATGCTATTAGATAGCGGACACATACAAGAATCAGATACAAAATGGCTTAACAGGAAACGTATACGTGCCGGTAAAGCTCCTATTAGCCCTCTATATACAGCAGAAGATGCTAATATAAGTTTAAACTATTTTAAACCTGTTTTATATAATCAAAAGATTAATTTAAACGAAGATATTCAAGTCAGATTTAGAGATGCCGGCCATCTTCTTGGTTCTTCGATAATAGAATTATGGATTACAGAAAATAATAAAACAATAAAGATAGTTTATTCTGGCGATTTAGGAATGAAAAACAAACCTATATTAAGGAATCCAGAGCTCATAGAGGAAGCCGACTATCTAATTATAGAATCAACGTATGGCGATAGATTACATGAAAGCGTTGCTGAAAGAACTAATAAATTAATAGAAATAATAGATAAAACCGTATCCAGAGGCGGTACAGTTATTATACCTTCGTTTGCTGTAGGAAGAACTCAAGAATTAATCTATGAATTAAACAATTATTATGAGAATTTAGACATAATAGAAACATATAAAAAAATACCTATATACATTGACAGCCCAATGGCTGTTTCGGCTACTCAAGTTTTTAAAGATAATCCATATTGTTTTGATGATGAAGCTAAAAAACTCATATTAAGCGGAGATAATCCATTTGAATTTGAAAATCTCCATTTTGTCAATGATCAAAAAGAATCTATGCGGCTAAACGAATATAATTATCCAAAAGTCATTATTTCAGCTAGCGGAATGTGTACTGCTGGTAGAATTAGGCATCATCTTAAACATAATCTTTGGAAAAAAGAAAATAGTGTTATATTTGTAGGTTATCAGGCAGAAGGTACTTTAGGTAGAATGCTTAAAGACGGTGTGAAAAAAGTCAAAATATTAGGAGAAGAGATAAGTGTTTTAGCAGAAATATATAGTATTGAAGGTTTTTCTGGACACGCCGATCAAAAAGGCCTAATGGATTGGTTAAAAGGTTTTAAAAAATTCCCTGAAAAAGTCTTTGTAGTGCACGGTGAAGAACAATCGGCCAAAAAATTAGCGGAATTAATTAAAGAAACCTACAAAGTCGATACTATCATACCAAATATGGGATATATTTATGAATTTAAAGATAATGAAGCAAAAGTTTATCATGGTGAAATATTAGAACCTCTTAAGAAGAAAGAAAATATTAAAAAAGAATTACAAGAAGTATATGATCAATTTGAAACCCTAATTGCTAACACTGAAAAGATTATTGATGAAGAAATATTGAAAAAAGACTATGATAAATTGAAAAATAGACTTATAGAATTACAACAAAAATTATTAGATATAAGTATCCTTTTAGGAAATTAATGTTTAAAAATATAATTTTTTGATAATATTATTGTAAAATTAAAAAATATATATGGAGGGATAATATGTCAAAAATAATTTTGGGTCTGCAAATCGATAATCGTTTCAAAGAAGTATCTGAAGTACAAAAGATATTAACTGACTACGGATGTATTATTAAGACTAGATTAGGTTTACATCAGCAAATAGAAAACAATAATTGTACAGAAAAAGGATTAATAATACTTGAATTAACTAATAACTGTGGAAATAAATGTAGTGAATTAGAAGAAAAATTAAGTGCGATAAATGGCGTTATAATTAGAAAAATGGAATTTCCTTCTTAAACTTATAATCAAGCCTTCTATTAGTAAAACTAATAGAAGGCTTTTTCATTTTGTGATTCAAATCACTGAATTATTTTTAAATTTTGGGTAAATTATAAATAAAGGAAAATAAAAGGAGGAGTCATTATGGAAATGTTCTGTTACCAATGTGAACAAACAGCAGGTGGAAAAGGCTGTGTTAAAATGGGTGTTTGTGGAAAAGACCCAGAGGTTGCAGCTCTACAAGACTTACTTATTTACTTATTAAAAGGAATAGGTTTTTATGGACAAAAAATATTAGAAAAAGGTAAAAAAATCGATAAAGAAACTCATAAATTCGTTATGGATGCAATGTTCGCTACTTTAACTAATGTTAACTTTGACGCAGAAAGGTTTGTTGAATATATTAATAAAGCTTATAAAATAAAAGAAAATCTTAAAGAATTAGCCGGAAATATCGAAGAAAACATTCCAGATGCTGCAAATTACAAAATACCTTCTACAAAAGAAGAAATGATAGATGATGCAAAAAAAGTTGGGGTAATGGCTGATGAAGATCTAGATCAAGACATTCGTTCACTTAGAGAATTACTTATTTATGGTTTAAAAGGAATGGCTGCATATGCACACCATGCTTATGTTTTAGGTAAAACTGATGAAACTGTAAATAATTTCTTCTATAAAGGACTAGCTGCTACTTTAAATGATAATTTAACTATAGATGATTTATTTAATCTAAATATGGAATTAGGTCAAGTTAACTTCAAGTGTATGGAATTATTAGATAGTGCTAATACTGGTGCCTATGGTAATCCTGAACCAACTGAAGTATTAATAACTAAGAAAAAAGGACCTTTCATAATAGTTTCTGGTCACGACTTAAAAGATTTAAAAGAACTTCTTGAGCAAACAGAAGGTAAAGGTATAAATATTTATACTCACGGAGAAATGTTACCAGCTCATGCATATCCTGAACTTAAAAAATATCCGCATTTAGTTGGTAACTACGGTGGTGCATGGCAAGATCAACAAAAAGAATTCGATAACATACCTGGTGCAATATTAATGACAACAAACTGTTTACAAAAACCTAGAGACAGCTATAAAGACAGAATTTTTACTACTAGCATAGTAGGTTGGCCAGATGTAGCTCATATAGAAGAAGTAAATGGTAAAAAAGATTTTACACCTTTAATAGAAAAAGCTTTAGAGCTTGGTGGTTGGCAAGAAGACGAAGAAGAAAAGAAAATTTTAGTAGGATTTGGACATAATACGGTATTAAGCCTATCTGATAAAATTATTGAGGCTGTAAAAAAAGGTGATATCAGACACTTCTTCTTAATAGGTGGATGTGATGGTGCTAGACCAGGAAGAAATTATTATACTGAATTTGCTGAAAAAACACCAAAGGATACAATAATTTTAACATTAGCTTGTGGAAAATATAGATTTAATAAAAAAGACTTTGGTAAAATTGGAGAATTCCCAAGATTATTAGATGTAGGACAATGTAATGATGCTTATTCAGCTATAAAGATAGCAGTTGCTCTTGCAGATGCTTTTGAATGCGATGTAAATGAACTGCCTCTATCAATGATACTATCATGGTATGAACAAAAGGCAGTATGTATCCTTCTTACATTATTATCATTAAATATTAAAAATATCTATCTTGGACCGACTTTACCGGCATTCATTTCACCAAATGTATTGCAAGTATTAGTTGATAAATTCAATATAAAACCTATTTCAAATGCAGAAGCAGATATGAAAGAAATATTAGGCTAAATAAAAAGGCTGTCTCTATCGAGATAGCCTTTTTTTATCTAAAATCTTTATTTAATATTACAGTAAACTTACTACCCTTACCTAACTCACTCTCAACTTCTATCTTCCCATTATGAGCTTCAACAAGCATTTTAGCTATAGTTAAACCAATGCCTGCACCACCAGTTTTCCTACTTCTTGATTTATCACTCCTATAAAATCTCTCAAATATATATGGTATATCTTTTTTAGGTATTCCTATACCCGTATCTTTAATAATTATATTTACCTTTTCTTCATTTTCTTCTAAAGCAACATCTACTTGTCCTCCTGGATTTGTAAATTTCAAAGCATTAGAAAGTATATTAATAATTATTTGACTTACCTTGTCTTTATCTGCATTTATAAAAACATTTTCTTTTAGGAATCTTTTAAGTTTAATATTCTTATTCTGAAATTGATATTCTAAACTATCTATTATTTCATTTAATAATTTGGACAAATTAATTTTTTTAACTTCTAACGTAATTCTATGTTTTTCTATATCTGTCAGATATTTTAATTGCTCTACAAGTTTAATTAACCTTATAACCTCATTTTTGCAAATATCTAATCTTTCTTGTGTAGGTTCCCATATTCCATCACTTATTGCTTCAATATGACTTTGTAATATAGTTAAAGGCGTTCTTAACTCATGAGATATATCTGCAGTTAATCTCTTCCTTAACTCTTGTTGCTCTTTTAAAGATTCTGCTAGATGGTTTATTGATTTTGAAAGCTCTTTAAGTTCGGTTATGTTATTCGATATTAAGACTTTAGTATCTAAATTACCTCTTCGTATCTCATTAGCTACTCTTGTTATTTTCAAAATAGGTTTTGAAATAATCTTAGAAGAATAAATCCCTAGTATAAATGCAATAAATAAAGATATTATTGCAGCATAAATAATTGAATTATTTATGCCTCTTGCAAATTCTAACTCTCTTTCAGATACTAAAAATGGTCCATAATAACCAAGCTCAACTATTCCAACATCTCTACCATTAACTTCTATAATAAAACTTTTAGTAACATAATTCTTTCGCTTTATTGACCCCCACATCATAGATTTATCTATTTTATGCATCATATGATATCCCATTTGCCGCATCATCTCATTATGTATTTTTAAAATATCTGATTCCATATAATGTGCAAAAATAATACTACCATCAAGGTCTTTAATCACTATATCAAAATCATTTATAAGAGGTGACTTACTGATATTATTCAAATTCTTTTCAGTCCAAGCATTATCTATTGAATAAGTATATTCAATAAGTTTAATAATTTCATTAACCCTATTTGTTAGTTCATCTTTCATATATACATCAAATTTCTTAAATAAAGTTATATTTGTTACTATGCTCACTACCAATATAGAAAAAAAGTTGCTCCTAAAATAATTAATATTAATCTTGTTCTTATCTTTTGAAACATCTTTAATCCTCCAGAAATTTATATCCGACTCCATATACTGTAACAATATATTTATTTTCCTCATCCTCTATTTTGTGTCTAAGATTTTTTATATGAGCATCAATAGTTCTATCATATCCCTCATAATCGTATCCCAATACTTTATCTATAAGTTCTTCCCTAGTAAATACTTTTCCAAGATTCTTAGCCAATACTGTTAGCAATTTAAATTCTTTTGGTGTCAATTTTATTAGTTTTCCACGCTTTTTAACTTCCATTTTATTAATGTCAATTATTAAATCTCCATCATTAAATTCAATTACATCAGCTTTCACAAGCTCCTTACTAGTTCTTCTAAATATTGCTCTTACTCGTGCTACAAGCTCCTTTGGACTAAATGGCTTTATCATATAATCATCTGCACCTATATCTAATCCATTTATTCTATCTGTTTCATCAACTTTAGCAGTCAACATGAGTATTGGTACTTCTGATTTGATTCTTATTTTTTTACAAACTTCTTCTCCTGGTAAATCAGGCAGCATTAAATCGAGTACTATAAAATCTATTGATTCTTTATTAAATACATCTAAAGCCTCTTTTCCATTATATGCAGTAAATACATTATAGCCTTCTTTTTCTAAATAAGCCCTCACAACATTTATAATTTGCTCTTCATCATCAACTAATAAAATATTTTTCTTATTTGGCTTCATAATGACACCTCTATTAAATTTTTTCTTTATACAAGAATACTATAATGCCCAGTATTTTGCAATACTGGACATTATGTTGATTAAGATTCTAAAATTTTCTTTTTATGTCTATACTCTTCTTCGCTAATTTCTCCATTAGCATATTTTTCATCTAGTATCTTTAAAGCCCTACTAGAATATCTATAGCTGTCTATTCTATTCTTATTAATCAGTTTAATAAATAGTACTACAAGAGCAATAACTGCCAATATTTTAATTAAATTAAAACCTAATATCCATAGCCAAGAAAAATTAAATCCATAACCTAGAAAATGACACATTTTACTCCCTCCCTCTATAATCTTTTATTTTTTAGTCAATCAACATATTTTTCTTTCTTTCATATTCCTCTTCTGTAATCTCACCTTTTGCATATCTTTCTTTTAATATTTCTAAAGCATCACTTTTATCATAATATCCATGGTGTTTTCTTCCGTTTGTATATTTAAATATTAAATATACGACAATACCTAATAAAAGTATACCTAAAAATCCGCATCCCATACCAAAACCCATCATCATAATAGTTCCTCCTATTCTTCTTTATGATTAGATACTACTTTATCTAATTCTCCATGCCATGTATGATACCATACATCGCCTGTATAATAATTCACACTTAGCATACCTACAATCTGATTATCTTTATTAACATGAAATGTATAATATCCATAAAATTCATGTCCTTCATTTATTACGGAAACAAGCCCATCATTCCAAAACCAAATCGACTATGCATGCCATATTTTTCATTCCACATCATATTAGGGCCTGGTTCAGGATATATATATCCTATCTCCAAATTTTCATCATAATTTTTCAAATAATTATTTATATTTTGCTTAATCTCATTCAATGTCATTTTTTCATTAATATTATTTACATTATTAAAAGAAACATTTGATACTGTCATCATGTCTGACATACCATTATAGCCATTATTCCACATATGTTCATAACCATTGCTATACCTATATCCATTCATTGTTCCTCTAAACCTAAAGTATTGCCATGTATCTGCTAAAGCTATTGCTCCAATTGCTAATGTTATTATTAATGTTAAAATTAAAGACCAAGTAACTTTTTTATTTACTTTCATATTAAAATACCTCCTTTGCTACCTCTTGTTATGTTCATTATAAAACTTATTTGTGAAAAAATTATGAAATTAATAGTTTCAAACAAAATCTTTTTAAATAAAACCTAAAAAAGTAACATCTACGCTCGATGTCACTCGTTAATAATAAGGCTCCCTATTAATAAACATCGTAATTATACCTTCTGCATTAATTTTTTCATTTATTACTCCATGTTTTCCTATCAATTTAGTCGGACTTTTCATGTTTATTATATTTGTTATCTAATAGTTTTTTTCTATAACTGCTTTTAAAAATATAATATTTATCAATAGGTAAAAATTGTTTTAATGTTGAAACTAATAAAAAAATATGATAAACTAATTCCTACTATTCCTATATGTTTTTATGTGTTTATGTTATAATATCAATTAAACTAATATATTTTATATTTTAAATTGTGATTTCTAATTCGGAAGGAGGTTAAAAATGCCTAATTTTAATAAATTATTTGATGAATGGGCTAAATCTTACGATGAAACTGTATACGGTACTAATAATGAATATGTAGAAGTCTTTGAAAACTATAAAGATATTCTTAAATATATATCAGATGAAGTTTCAGATAAAAACGGTACAATCGTTGAAATAGGTGTTGGAACAGGAAATTTAACTAAAGTGCTTTATGAAAAAAAATCAAATATAGTTGGAATTGAACCGTCTAAAGAAATGAGAAAAATAGCTAAAGAAAAATTGCCAAATGTAGATATTTTAGATGGACATTTTTTATCAATACCTATAAATAAAAAAATAGATGCAATAGTTTCTTCATACGCTTTCCATCATTTAACTTATTATGAAAAAAAGAAATCTTTAGAATATCTCGATAGTAAATTGAATAACAATGGAAAGATAGTAATTGCCGATACAATGTTTGAATCTATTGAATACAAGGAAAACTTATTAAAATATATAGAATCAAATAAATGCTTTAATCTTCTTAATGACTTAAGAACTGAATATTACGAGTTATTAGATGACTTATGTGCTCTATTTAAAGAATTAAATTACTCGTACTCATTAAAAAAGATGAATAAATTTGTATGGGTAATATCTGCCATAAAAGGAGGTTATTAAATATGGAAAATATAATTGTTGAAAGCTTTACACTAGACCATACTAAAGTAAAAGCTCCATATGTAAGAAAATGTGGCGTTATTACAACACCTAAAGGAGATAGTATTTCAAAGTTTGATTTAAGATTTACACAGCCTAATGTTGAAGCAATACCTACTGGAGCTATTCATGCAATAGAACACTTATTAGCAGGTTTTATTAGAGAAGAACTTGATAATGTCGTAGACATATCTCCTATGGGATGCAGAACTGGTTTTTATCTAATAATAGTAGGTGAAATAAATGAAAACGAAGTAGCACATGCACTTATAAAGTCTTTAGAGAAAATTCTATTAGCTAAAGAAATACCAGCAGTAAATCCAGTACAATGTGGAAATTATAGAGATATGTCTTTATTTGGAGCTAAAGAATATTCTAAGAAAGTATTAAAAGGTCTTAAAGAAAAATATGAAAAGGAGGAATAAAATGAAATTCAATTCACTTGTAATTCATGGAGGTATAGATGGAGATGAAAAAACAGGAGCAGTTACTGTTCCTATTTATCAAACTTCAACGTATCGTCAAAAAAAAGTTGGGCAGCACAGTGGATATGAGTACTCAAGAACAGGTAATCCGACACGTGAAGCTTTAGAAAAATTAATTTCAGATTTAGAAGGTGGTTTTAGAGGTTTTGCATTTAGTTCCGGTATGGCAGCTATATCTTCAGTTTTAATGTTATTTAAATCAGGCGACCATATAATTTTAAGTGATGACGTTTATGGAGGAACGTTTAGAGTTGTAGATAAAGTTTTTAAAAATCTTGGTTTAGAATATGATTTTATTAATACTAATGATATAAACGATATATCTAAATATATAAAGAAAAACACAAAAGCTATCTATATAGAAACACCTACAAATCCTCTAATGAAATTAACAGACATTAAAGAAGTTTCTAAAATAGCAAAAGAAAATAATTTACTTCTTATTGTTGATAATACATTTATGACTCCATACCTGCAAAAACCTATTAAGCTAGGAGCAGATATTGTTATTCACAGTGCAACAAAATATCTAGGCGGACATAGTGATTTGGTTGCAGGTTTAGTTATTGTAAATAATGAAGAACTGGGCAATAAAATGCATTTTATTCAAAATTCAGTAGGTGCAATACTTGGTCCATTTGATAGTTGGCTCTTAATTAAAGGTATTAAGACGCTACATGTACGTATGGATAGACACTGTGAAAATGCTGAAAAAATAGTAAATTGGCTTAAAGAACAAGAATGGGTCAAAAAAATATATTATCCAGGTATTGAAGCAAATGAAAATAAAATCATGCAAATGAAAAAATTTGGTGGAATGATTTCATTCGAAGTTGTTAATGAAGAATATCTAAATAAACTACTATCAAATTTAAAAATAATTACACTAGCAGAAAGTCTTGGAGGAGTTGAAAGTTTAATTTCTGTTCCTGCTAAAATGACTCATGCTTCAATTCCAGCAGAAATTAGGGATAAACTAGGTATAACTGATACATTAGTTAGACTTTCAGTAGGTATTGAAGATGTTGAAGATATTATTAGTGATTTAACATTAAACTTAAAATAATTTATGAATAATTTTCACCTCCCTGTTTAAGATTAATTAGTGGGAGGTGTTTTAATGCAAATACAACTTAGTCAAAAAGAAAGAATGCTTTTAGAAGATCAAAAAAATCAAGAAGAAACATGTGTAAAAAAATATCAAAATTATGCTAATCAAGCACAAGATCCACAATTAAAACAATTATTTAATAAAATTGCTGCTGAAGAACAACATCATTATGACATAATTAATCAAATCCTTAACGGTAAGCAGCCTGATTTAAGTCATCCACAGCCAAATCAGCAACCTATGCCTCAAGCTAATGCTCAAAATGCTATGAATAACCAGACAGATAAAGTTCTATGCAGCGATTTATTATCTACTGAAAAATATGTATCTGGAACCTACGATACAGTAATATTTGAATGTGTAAATCCAACTATCAGGCAAGCTCTTCAACATATACAACAAGATGAACAACAGCATGGAAAAGAACTTTTTGACTATATGAATAGCCACGGAATGTATAATGTTAAATAAACTCTTTTGGTAATTAAGTTAATTTTTATAACTAATTAAATTGTTAGAATATATAGACAGCAACTTGCATATTTGTTATAATGATAACAAGTAATTCTGCTATGATGGTTTTCCGTCATAGTGGATAATTAAAAATCCAACCTAATTACGAGGATTTTCCGAGTAAAAGGGGAAGGAGACATAACACGATTTTCAGAGTGCCTGTATACTGTTTTGGACAGTATTAATGGCTTTTGGACTAGTGTGCATGAAAACCTTCCGTATTTTACGGAAGGTTTTTTAAATGTAAGGAGGTGTTTATTATGAAAAATAGGATAGGCGTTATAGGCATTGTTATAGAAAACATAGAAAATGCAGATAAAGTAAATTCAATACTTCATGACTTTGCAAATATTATTATCGGAAGAATGGGAATACCATACAGAGAAAAAAATGTTTCTGTAATTTCTCTAATAGTTGACGGAACTTCTGATGAAATAAGTGCTATGACGGGAAAACTTGGAAAAATAAAAGGCGTAAATGTTAAGTCGGCACTGACAAAGGTCGAAACAGAATAATTTATTTTAGGGGGTCTTAAAATGAGAGAATATAGAGCCGAGGATTTTATAATTCATTCCGAAATTATTGAATCTATAGAGTATGGTAAGGAAAAAGCACAAGATAAAGAATTTGTTAGAAGCATTTTAGAAAAAGCAAAAACATGTAAAGGATTAACTCATAGAGAAGCAGCCGTATTACTTAACATAGAAGATGAAGATATATTAGAAGAAATGTTCAAAACAGCAAGACATATTAAAGAAACTATATATGGCAAAAGAATAGTTCTTTTTGCACCTTTATATGTAAGCAATTACTGTGTTAATAACTGCGAATACTGCGGATATAAACATTCTAATAAGAACTTTAAAAGAAAGAAATTAACTATGAAAGAACTTGAAGAAGAAGTTAAAGTTCTAGAATCTCTAGGACATAAGAGACTAGCTTTAGAGGCAGGTGAAGATCCTGTAAATTGTACTTTAGATTATATAATCGATTGCATAAAAACTATTTATTCAATAAAATTTGATAATGGAAGTATTAGAAGAATTAATGTTAATATAGCAGCCACAACTATAGAAAATTATAAAAGATTAAAAGAAGCTGAAATAGGAACATACATCTTATTCCAAGAAACATATCATAAACCAACATATGAAAAGGTTCATCCAAAAGGCCCTAAACACGATTATAACTGGCATACAACAGCTATGGATAGAGCCTTTCAGGCTGGAATTGATGACGTAGGATTAGGTGTGCTTTACGGACTCTATGATTACAAATACGATACAATTGCACTATTAATGCATGCTGAACATCTGGATAGTGTATATGGAGTAGGGCCTCATACAATCTCCGTTCCAAGATTGAGACCTGCAGAAGGTGTTGATATTAATAAATATCCATATCTTGTTTCTGATGACGACTTCAAAAAGATTGTTGCAATTATCAGATTGGCTGTACCTTATACTGGAATGATACTTTCAACTAGAGAAGCACCAAAATATAGAGATGAAGTTATATCTCTTGGTATATCACAGATTAGTGCGGGTTCATGTACAGGTGTAGGTGGTTATGTTGAAGAGTATATGCATAAACATCACGATGATGAGAAACCTCAATTTGAAGTAGAAGATCATCGTTCCCCAATAGAAATTTTAAAGAGTCTATGTAAATCTGGTTATATACCAAGCTACTGCACAGCTTGCTATAGAGAAGGAAGAACTGGCGAAAGATTTATGGCATTAGCTAAAGCTGGGCAAATTCATAATGTATGTCTACCTAATGCACTATTAACTTTTAAAGAATTTTTACTAGACTATGCTGATGAAGAATTGAAAGAACTTGGAAGAAAAACTATAGAAGAAGCTTTAAAACAAATACCTAAAGAATCTGCAAGAAAAGCTACAATCAAGTATTTAGAAAGAATAGAAAATGGTGAAAGAGACCTTAGATTTTAATCGAGTAGGAGGTAGATGAATTAACTATCTACCTCCTACTCATTTTTTTTGATTATAAACAGAAATTTAGCACTTGAAAATTTTTTAGGGCGATAGTCCGTTGATTTATAAGAATTTCAGAATAAGCACTAAAAATTTGAGATTTTCCGATTTTTGCTGGAAACTACAGAGAAAAAATTTGCATAAAAAAAGGGTCCCGCTTTGCGGGACCCGCTTCTTTTTGCTACCCGCAACTTAATTACTCTAGTCTATATGTTATACCATGTACACCCTTATATTTAATAGGCTCCATTACGCCACCACATTCTACACAATCAAATCTCGGTGGTACGCTTATATCTCCACTATCTAGTATGTCAAACATTTCTACTACATCTTTTGGTACCTCTTCTTCTATCCCACATTCTATACATTTGTATCTTACATATTCTCTTTTTTCTTCTCGTTCTTGTCTTCTCCTTTTCTTTATTCTCTCTCTTATTTTGTCTTTTCTTTTTTTCTTT
>NZ_FQXO01000031.1 GCF_900129995.1 Caloranaerobacter azorensis DSM 13643
CTTAACCTAATGAACCGCCGTATACCGAACGGTACGTACGGTGGTGTGAGAGGTCGGTAGATGAATTAATCATCTACCTCCTACTCGATTTTTATTTTATACGATTTTATAAAATTAAAATATAGTTGTATTTTTGAAAAAATGGGTATATAATAATACATAGATGAACATATGAATAATCATTCATACGACATTATATATGAAAGGGTGTTTGAATGAGCAGAAGAATTCGGAAAGAACTAATATTAGAGGGTTTAGATTGTGCCAATTGTGCAGCAAAAATAGAGGCAAAAATAAATGAATTATCCGATGTCAAGACTGCAAATTTAAATTTTATAACTAAAACATTAACAATCGAGATATCAGATGAAGATAAAATGGATTCAGTTATTTTAAAAACAAAGGATATTATAAAAAAGATGGAACCTCATGTAATAGTTAAAGAAAAAATTATAGAAAAAGTATCAAAAAAGGTATTAATGTTAATGGGGCTTATGTGTGCTAGTTGTTCATCTAAAATCGAAGAAAGGGTAAAAAAGATAAATGGAGTAAAGAATGCATATATAGATTTCACGGCAGGAAAATTGATTATTGAGGCCAATAAAAGAGACTTTAATAGAATAACGAAAGAAGCAATAGAGATAATAAAGAAAATAGAACCAGAAGTAGATGTATTAGATGAGAGTAAAAATGATAAAGGGCATAAAGAACATAGTCATTCTCATGGAAAAGGGGATAATAAAAAAGAGCTTATAAGATTATTAATAGGAGCATCTTTTTTTAGTATAGCTATAATTTTTAAATTTTCATTTTGGATTGAGTTTATTTTATTTTTTATAAGTTATATATTAATAGGAGGAGAGATATTATTAAGAGCAGGTAAAAATATATTAAGAGGCCAAGTGTTTGATGAAAACTTTTTAATGGCTGTAGCGACAATAGGAGCTTTTTTAATAGGAGAGTTTCCAGAAGGAGTAGCAGTTATGTTATTTTATCAAATAGGGGAATTTATGCAGGATTTAGCAGTTAATCGTTCTAGAAAATCTATTGCAAAACTTATGGATATCAGACCAGATTATGCAAATCTTAAAGTTGGAGAAGATATAGAAAAAGTATCACCAGATGAAGTTAATATTGGAGATATAATTGTAGTAAAGCCTGGTGAAAAAGTTCCACTAGATGGAGTAGTCGTAGAAGGTAAATCTATGGTAGATACATCTGCATTAACAGGTGAATCTGTGCCAAGAGAGGTTAAAGTTGGAGATGAAATATTAGGTGGATTCATTAATAAAAACGGTTTATTATCTGTCAAGGTAACAAAAGAATTCGGAGAATCTACTGTATCCAAAATACTTGATTTAGTCCAAAATGCAAGCAGTAAAAAAGCTCCAACTGAAAATTTTATAACAAAATTTGCGAGATATTATACTCCTATAATAGTGTTTGCGGCTTTAGCTTTAGCCATTATTCCTCCACTTGTAATTGAAGGTGCTAAATTTTCAGAATGGATTTATAGAGCACTTGTATTTTTAGTAATATCATGTCCTTGTGCTTTAGTCGTATCTATACCATTAGGATTTTTTGGAGGTATAGGAGGAGCGTCTAAAAGAGGAATTCTTGTAAAAGGTGGGAACTATTTAGAAGCTTTAAATAATGTAGATACTGTAGTATTCGATAAAACGGGTACTTTAACTAAAGGTGTATTTAAAGTTACAGAAATAAAAGTAAAGAATGGGATTTCTAGAGAGCAGCTATTAGAAATTGCTGCATATGCAGAAAGTTATTCTAATCATCCTATTGCAGTTTCGATTCTAAATGAATATGGAAAAGAAATAAATAAGGATTATATAGAAAGTTATGATGAGATATCTGGATATGGAATTAAAGCAGTTGTAAAAGGTAAAGTAGTGCTTGCTGGAAATGATAAGCTTATGAAAAAAGAAAATATTGAATATGAAGATGTTGATGCAGCTGGAACTATTGTTCATGTAGTAATAGATAGAAAGTATGCAGGTTATATCATTATTTCAGATGAAATGAAAAAGGATTCTGAAAAAGCGGTAAGAGAATTAAAAGCTATTGGGGTAAACAAAACTGTAATGCTTACTGGAGATAATAAAAAAGTAGCTGATAGTGTAGGTGAAAAATTAGGTTTAGATAGAGTTTATGCAGAGCTTTTACCGCAACATAAAGTAGAAAAAGTAGAAATGCTGGAAAGAGAAATGCAAACTAAAGGCAAGTTAATATTTGTTGGAGACGGTATAAATGATGCACCAGTTCTTGCAAGAGCTGATATAGGAGTAGCAATGGGAGGTTTAGGTTCAGATGCAGCTATTGAAGCGGCAGATATAGTGCTTATGACTGATGAACCGTCAAAGCTTGTTACTGCAATTAAAATTGCAAAGAGAACTAGAAAAATAGTATGGCAAAACATTATATTTTCATTAGGTATTAAAGGAATAGTATTACTTTTAGGTGCATTAGGATATGCTACAATGTGGGCTGCAGTATTTGCAGATGTAGGTGTTGCTTTAATAGCAGTATTAAATTCAATGAGGGTTTTAAATGTAAATAATATTTAAATTAGTACGCCTCGGGTTTTATACCCGAGGATATTTGTTTTTTTGATACAAATGAATAAACCTATTAATGTATATGGATAATATATATATGATTAACGGGAGGGATTATAGGTGCAAGGTATATTAGTTAGTATATTAGTAGGTTTATGCACTGGAGTAGGAGCATTACCTTTTTTATTTATAAAAAAAGTTCCACAAGCCCTAAAGGATGGGCTTTTGGGTTTTGCTGGCGGGATTATGGTATTTGCAAGTTCTTTTAACTTAATACAACCGGCTTTAAAAGATGGTAATTTGTTAAGTGTTATTGGAGGGATAATAACAGGTACGCTGTTATTAACCGTTATAGAATATTTTGTTCCGCATACACATACAAAAAATTATAAAGAAGATAGTAATAGTAGTGTACTTAAAAAGAATATACTTTTAGCGATAGCAGTTGCTATTCACAACATACCAGAAGGTTTTGCAATAGGAGTTGGATATGGAACTGGTAATATGAGTACTGGGTTGAGTTTAGCATTGGCGATAGGAGTACAGAATGTTCCAGAAGGCCTAGTGGTAGCTGCTCCATTAATAGAAGGTGGATATCCTAGAGGTAGAGCAATTTTCTTTTCTTTCTTAACGGGAATGGGAGAACCTATTGCTGCAATAATAGGTTTTTTTGCTGCGAGATTAACGGACAAATTATTACCTTTTATACTTTCAGTAGCAGCAGGAGCTATGTTTTATGTAGTATCTCATGAATTAATACCAGAAAGCCATTGTAATAATAACGAGATGTTAGCTACATATGGATTTATTATAGGGCTGATACTTATGATAATTTTTAAAACCGTTATTGGAGAATAAGAATATTAACAGGAAGTGATATTGTGATTAATAAAAGTAAAATTAAAGTTTTTATTGATTGTCTAAAAGTTATATTCATTACATTAGTAATAACTATTTTGATTGATAAATATGTTATAAGCATTACTTTGGTAAAAGGGTGTTCTATGCTGAATACAATTAATGATGATGATAGGTTGTTGATTAATAAGTTGTCATACATCTATAAAAAACCTTCACGTGGAGATATAATTGTTTTTAAACCACCATTAAAAAATCGAGAAGGAGAACTATTTATTAAGAGAGTTATTGCATTAGAAGGAGAAAAATTTAAGATTATAGGTAATCACGTATATATAAATGGAGAATTATTGATGGAAAGATATATTGATGATGAAAAATATATAAAAAGAGACTATAATATTTTACAGGGGATTGTACCTAAAGGATACGTTTTTGTTTTAGGGGACAACCGAAATAATAGTAATGACAGTAGAACTTTTGGATTTGTACCAATAGAGAATATTGTTGGAAAAGCAGTAACAAAGATATGGCCTATTAAAGGTGCTACCACATTAGCAGTAGAGTATCCTAAAGATGGCGATGGAATAACTGATTAAAGGATGAGTACAATGGATTTAAAAAAGTTTGTAAAAGAAAAAGCAATAGAAGTTGGATTAGATATAATAGGTTTTTGTAGTGCAGAGCCATTTTATGAAATAAAAGAATATTTAACATTTAGAAAACAAAAGGGATATATGGCAGAATTTGAACAAGAAGATATAAAATTAAGGATTGATCCTAAAGAAATTATGCCATCGGCTAATACGATAATTGCTGCTGGCCTTTCATACAATGTTGACTTTAAAAATAGTATTGATGTAAAGAGTATTTTTAAAGGTAGACTTTCTAAATCTTCATGGGGGATAGATTATCATAACGTATTGTATAGAAAATTAGAATTATTGGTTGATTATATTAAAGAGATCAAAGATGATGTAGAGTGTAAAATCTTTGTAGATACTGGTTCTCTAGTAGATAAAGAAATAGCTAAAAGAGCAGGAATAGGTTGGTATGGTAAGAACTGTTTAATAATAAATGATGAATACGGCTCTTTTATTTTTATTGGATATATTATAACGAATCTTAAAATTGAAGCTGATAGTGAATCTATTAGTAAGTGTGGGGATTGCAGACTTTGTTTAGATGCTTGTCCAACAAGAGCTCTAGAAGATGCCTATGTATTAAATCCTAAAAGGTGTATTTCATATCTTACACAAACAAAAGAGAAAATTCCATATGAATTAAGAGACAAAATGAATAACAAAATCTATGGGTGTGATACTTGTCAATTAGTTTGTCCGAAAAATAAGAATGTAAAGAAGGGTAGAACCAAAGAGTTTATTCCTAAAATAACGAATGGGTATTTAGATATTGTTGAAATATTTAATCTGTCAAATAAAGAATTTAAGAAGAAATATGGGCATATGACTGGAAGCTGGAGAGGTAAAAATATTTTGAAAAGAAATTGTATTATAGCATTAGGGAACTTAAGAGATAAAAGAGCCATAGAATTATTGAATAAATCATTAGAAGACTCGAGTCTAATGATTAGAGAATATTCAGCATGGGCATTAATGAAAATAGATAGAAAAATAGGAAATAGAATATTATTATCACATTTGGAAAAAGAGAAGTCAAAAGAGGTTAAACAAGAGATATACAACCTTATTGAATATTTCGATAGCCAATAAATTAAATATGTTAAAAATATGACAAAATATTAAAAATGTTTATCAATGAAGGAAAAATGGTTTCAAATGTGGTATATTAATATTAGTATTTATTTTGATTTACACACTATTTTTTAGGGAGGTCAATGATATGAGTGGTAAAATGAAGGTTGTATTAAAAGATAAACCGGGTGTTGGAGCAGTGCTTGCAGAAAGAGATATACCTAAAATAGGTCCTAACGATGTTTTAGTTAAAGTTTTAGCAACTTCTATATGTGGTACTGATTATCATATTTACAGTTGGGATGAATGGTCTCAAAAAAGGATTAAACCACCAAGAGTAATGGGACATGAATTTGCAGGTGAAGTTGTAGAGGTTGGTAGTAATGTGAAATCTGTAAAAGTTGGAGATATAGTTTCAGCCGAGACTCATATTGTGTGTGGAGTTTGTCCTCTTTGCACAACAGGTAATGCACATATTTGTGTAAATACTAAAATATTAGGTGTTGATACTGATGGTACATTTGCAGAATATGTAGCAATACCAGAAAGCAATGCTTGGGTAAATGATAAAGATGTTCCAGTAGAATTGCTATCAATACAAGAACCATTGGGTAATGCAGTACATACTGTATTAGCTGGTGAAATTATTGGAAAGAGTATTGCTGTTGTAGGTTGTGGTCCAATAGGATTAATGGCAGTGGCTGTTGCGAAAGCTGCTAGTGCTTCAAAGGTTATTGCTATCGAAGTAAATGAATATAGAATAGAATTAGCTAAAAAGATGGGAGCTGACGTTGTTATAAATCCGATTAAGGAAAACGTTGTCGATAGAGTGTTAGAGGAAACTTCTGGATATGGAGTAGATGTTGTTGCAGAAATGTCTGGTAATGTTATGGCAATACAGCAGGCATTTAAATATATCAAATTAGGTGGAAGGATGTCATTACTTGGAATTCCATCTAAAAATGTAGAATTAGATTTAGCAAATGATATTATATTCAAAGGTATAACAATACAAGGTATAGTAGGTAGAAGAATGTATAATACATGGCATCAAGTAAAAGGATTACTTGCTTCAGGCAATTTAAATCTTGAACCTATAATTACTCATAAATTGCCATTAGAAGAATTTGAAAAAGGTATGGAGTTAATGAAGAGCGGCAATTGTGGGAAAGTAGTATTATATCCTAATAAATAATTTTATCTGAGGAGGTAAAAACTATGGGTAATGTGCATGAATTGACATTTTTAAAAGAGAAAATTCAAGGATTAAAAGATCAAGGAGTTTATAGAAAGTTACCGATATTAGAAGGACCAAATGAAGCGGAAGTTATACTTAATGGTAAAAGAGTTATAAATCTTTCTTCTAATAACTATTTAGGTTTTGCAAATCATCCAAGACTTAAAAAAGCTGCTATTGAAGCAGTTGAAAAGTATGGTGTTGGAGCAGGAGCAGTAAGAACTATAATAGGTAATATGGATTTACATGAAGAATTAGAGGAATTACTTGCTAAGTTTAAAAGAGAAGAAGCAGCTATGGTATTTCAGTCAGGATTTAATTGTAATGCAGGTACGATTCAAGCTATAACTGAAAAAGGCGACTTGATAATATCTGATGAATTGAATCATGCAAGTATTATAGACGGTTGTAGATTGAGTAAGGCCGATAGAGCTGTATATAAACATTCAGATATGGATAGTTTAGAAAAAGTTTTAAAAGAAAATAGAGATAAATATAGAAATATTTTAATTATTACTGATGGAGTATTTAGTATGGATGGGGACATAGCTAAGCTTCCTGAAATAGTAGAGCTTGCTGAAAAATATGGTGCTATGACTTATGTTGATGATGCTCATGGTTCAGGAGTTTTGGGTGAAAGCGGTAGAGGAACTGTTGACCATTTTGGATTACATGGTAGAGTAGATTTTAGTATTGGTACATTATCAAAAGCTATTGGTGTTATTGGTGGTTATGTTGCAGGAAGCAAGACAATGCAAGAATGGTTAAACCATAGAGGAAGACCAATATTGTTCAGTACTTCTTTACCACCAGCAGCAGTAGGAGCTATAATTGAAGCTATTAAAATGCTTATGGAAACTACAGAATACACCGATAGATTATGGAAAAATGCAAGATATTTCAAAGAAAAACTTGGCCAATTAGGATTCAATACAGGAAATAGCGAGACTCCAATAACTCCTGTAATAATTGGAGACGAAGCTAAAACAATGGAGTTTAGTAGAAAGTTATTTGAAAATGGTGTTTTTGTATCAGGTATAGTATATCCAACTGTACCAAAAGGAACAGGTAGGGTAAGATGTATGGTAACTGCTGGACATACTGAAGAACAATTAGACAGAGCAGTTACAGCATTTGAAAAAGTTGGAAAAGAGATGAGAATACTTTAATAAAAGGTGCAAATTTTTGCACCTTTTATTAAAAAACAGTGTGAGTTTCCTAATTATTTAAAACTAAAGATAACCTTGAGGTGATTTTATGATTGTAGGTACTTGCAAAATGGATTTATTTATATACGAAGCTAGTTCATTAAAGGAAAAAAGACATGTAATAAAAAGTCTTATAGGTAAAATCCAGTCTAGATACAACGTTTCAATAGCTGAAATTGATTTAAATGACACTTGGAAAAAGTCTGCCATTGGCTTTGCGTGTGTTACGAATGACACTTCACATGCGAATAGTATAATTTCAAATGTAATAAATTTTATAGAAAATGATGGTAGGGTAGAAATTACAAATTACGATATTGAAATTTTATAATACATCTTGTAATGAATTCAAAACTAAAGAGAGTAAGGAAGATTCACATATGAAGAAAAGATTGACTAAAAAAGAAATAAAAGAAGTTTTAAAAATATTACAAGAGCTTTATCCAAATGCAAAATCTGAGTTAAACTACTCAAATGCATTTGAACTACTAATTGCTACTATATTAGCAGCACAGTGTACTGATAAGAGAGTTAATCAAGTTACAGATGAATTGTTTAAGAAATATAAGAGTCCAAAAGATTATATCAAACTGTCTGAAGAGGAATTAGGTGATATGATAAAAAGCTGCGGTTTTTATAGAAATAAAAGTAAAAATATACTGAAAACTTGTGAAATTTTGATAAAAGAGTATAATGGAGAGGTTCCAGATAGCAGAGAAGAGCTGATGAAATTGCCGGGAGTTGGTAGAAAGACGGCTAACGTTGTATTAAGTAATGCATTCGGAAAGGATGCTATAGCAGTAGATACCCATGTTTTTAGAGTATCTAATAGGATCGGGTTAGCCTCAAGCGATAATGTCTATGATACAGAAAGAGATTTAATGAGAAATATACCACCAAGGCTTTGGTCAGATGCGCATCATTGGCTTATATATCATGGAAGAAGAGTATGCAAAGCAAGAAAGCCAAAATGCGAGATTTGTCCATTAACACAATATTGCCTTTATTATAAAAAAATTAATTAAAATATTTTATATGTTTGAGGCATAGAGAATAACTGAATTTTGTAAGTTTTTTCTATGTCTCTTATTTCATTTTTGTTGTTTTTTAAATTAATCAAAAATTAAATTAAATTTTTGGAGGAATTTGTTAATAAATGGAGAAATTCATTAGATATTATTAAGTCAAAATCATTGTATTAAACAGATGGGTTACTAAAAAAAAGATTTGAAGAAAATGGATGTGTTGACAATAAATAATAGTATAAAAACGTACATAAGTAGATGGTAATGAACCTATATTCGTAAATCCTACTATATTATAGTAAAAATGAACTAAATCTCGCAAATACTAGAGTTAGTTGCAATTTCTAAGTAAGTTTTGACACAGTAGTATTATTATGAGAAATAAAGGTTAATTTATGTGAGGTGTAAATATGCCAGATTTAAAATTATCAGAAATTATGTCTATGCAAAAAGAATTACAAGAGAAATACAAGGGAAAATGGACCCCACTTTTAACATAGCATTCTCGTCGCCCTACAAAAAACATACGTGGCGAACGAGAGTGCTTACACCGTCATGTGAAATATTCAATTGTAGCTTAGCGGTATATTGATTATCATAATTACTTTAAGGAGATTTTAAAATGCAAGAAATAATAAATTTAAATGGTGAAAAGTATATATTTAAAAAGTTAAGTATTGATAATGAAATACAAGTATTTGATTTATTAAGTCAATGTGATGATTATTTTTATTTAGTTGAAGGTAGAAAGGCTGATGAAAGTAGTGTCAAAGAGTTATTTGAAGATTTACCTCCAGGGAAGCATATAGATGATAAAAATATTTTTGGAGTATTTTATAATGAAAAATTGATAGGTATAGTAGATTTAGTCCAAGATTTTCCAGAAAAAGGAGAGTGGATTATAGGATTGATGTTATTGCATCCAGATGAACGAAGAAAAGGTTTGGGGAAGGCTATACATGATATTATTGTTGATATTGCTAATGAACAAAAGGCTAAAAAATTAAGAATAGGTGTTGTAGAACAAAATGAAAAAGCACTTAAATATTGGAAGAATATAGGGTATAAAGAGATTAAAAGAACCCAACCACTTAAATATGGAAGTAAAGAATCTATAGTAATAGTGATGAACTACTTCTTAAACGCTATATGAGTATTAGAAATTAAATATATGCTATAGATGTTTAGATGCGTAACAATAATCTTTCATACTGCGTATAACAATATATTTCCGTTTACTACGCACATTTCTTAACTGGGTGTAAGCACCGCCGGGGAGAGGGAGCTCTGCGGGTCCAGTTCAGAGACATCGGAAATACGAAACGTTATGTGAAATCATCTCAAAAATATGAAAGGAGGTAAATCTATGGAAATAATCGATGCACATGTACATTCTCTGGCATGTGGTATCATGTGTGGAGGACAAGTAGATGTTAGATATAAGACAGTAAAAGAAGGATTGAAAAGTAGGGGTATAGACAAAGCTGTTTTTGTTCCTATTAATGATATATCTTGGCAACCTGTTGATGAAATGAATGATTATATGATAAGTATAATTAAAAATGACGAAGATATAGTAGGATTCATTGATATAGATATAAGTAAAATGCATTATGCAGGTGGTATTAAAAATATAGAAACAAAAATAGTTGAATTATATGAAAGAGGTTTAAAAGGAATAAAAATTCATTTACAGAACTTAGGAGTTAATGGAGACGACTGGAGGCTACTGCCTATATATAGATTAGCTGGGGAGTTAAATATACCTGTTATGATTCATTGTTATCCAGGTTCATCACCAGGATTAATAGAAAATTCTCATCCAAAATATATTGAAAAGATTGTTAGAGTTTTTCATAAGACAAGTTTTATAATTGCCCATTTTGGAGGAGTACCATATTTTAATTTAATGCCGTGGTTAAATTACGATAATGTTTACTTTGAGACTTCAGGAGTATTACCAATTTTTAAAAAGAATATTGGTATTGAAAAAGTAAAACTAATATTTGAAGAGATTGGATATGATAAGATTTTTTTCGGTTCAGACTTTCCGACAGAAGATATAGATATACAAATTGATATTATGAGAGAAGTAGTAAATAAAGAAAATCTTAAGTATGTTTTTAGTGAAAATATTAAAAAGTTTGGGCGACAATTTAATTGGTGGAAGAAATAACATCAGCTAACATAATAAAAAGCTTTGGTTGATAGCAGGATATAATGAAAAAAGAGTTGCAGACAAAGAAGGACTTGCTAGATTTACAGGTTTTTATTTATTTTTAATGAGTTTTATTGTTATGGTTATATCAATTATAGGAATGATTTTTGATATTAATACAACAATACCGTATACAATAGCTGTTGTTATTATAAGCATAAGAATGGCTTTTGGGCACAGAAAATATGAGAGAAAATATTAATTATTTAATAGAAAGGTTGAATAGTACATGGGTGAAATTTTAATAATATTACTTTTAATTGGTTATATGCTTTATAGAGTTGTATATGAAATGCCAAAATTGATTAAAAAGAATGAAGAAAAAATTGGGAAAATAGAGTTAAGGCTTAAAGAAATTGATATGAAATTATCTGAAATAATAAAAAAGTTGGATAGTTAATCAAATAGAGGAGAGGATTGAAGGAGGAATAGCATGGCTAAATTTAAATATTGTAGTATTTGTAATATTCAATTAGATCCATATGATACATATCAAGTTAATGGAATGCTGATTTGTGGTGAGTGTTATAAGATTAAGAAGAAGTATCCTGAGGTTTCGGAAGAAGAATTGAGAGAGAAAATATTAAATGTAAGAGAAAAAATGAAAAAAAGATTCGATGAGTTTATTGTAGTTACTGTTCCTAAAATAGAAGGATTTATGAAAGTTGAGATTGCAAGAGATGTAGAGAAAAATGTAAATATTGGTTATTGCATTAGTACGATAAATGATAGAAACATAGGGGAAATTGAATCATTATATATTGAACCAGACTATAGAAAACTTGGAATTGGTAATGAGTTTATGAGAAATGCACTAGATTGGATGGACTTAAATAATGTGAAATCAATATGTATAGGAGTAAGTGTTGGAAATGAAGAGGTTTTATCATTTTATAAAAAATATGGATTTTTCCCTAAAACTATTATACTTGAACAAGTAAATAATAAATATAAATAGTTTTTAATATAGTGAGGTGGTTAAAACGACTCTGTTTTTTAATATTATTACAGGGGTTTCAATGGTTATCGTAGGTATAATACTTAAAATTTTTCCACCTAAAAAAATCAATTTTATATCTGGATATAGAACATATTTATCTATGAAGAATAAAGAAACTTGGGAAGAAGGAAATAGATATAGTGCAAAAATGCTAATAGTTTTGGGAGTTATTTCTATTATAATCAGTTTTGTTATTTATAAAACTGTAAATCCTAAAATTAGTGCAATAATTTCAACTATTGTCAGTCTCGTTTTAATTATATTAGCAATTCCGCTTACAGAGCTTCATTTAAAAAAATTATTCGATAAAGATGGAAATAGGAAAGTATGAATTTTGTATCATAATTATAATAAGCCATACTTTAATTTACTTGAAAAGTCAGGAGTAGGGGGGATAAGCAATTATATGAGAATAAAAGAGTTTATTAATAAGAGTCTGCCTATTTTTTTATGTATATCTATTTTGTTTAATATTAATTTGTTGAATAAATTGTATGATAAGCAAAAAAAGATTGATAGGTTTTTGAAATTAAGTAATTCTGGTACTGCAGGAACAGTTAATATTATTTTATCTGAATTAGAAGATAAATTGGTTAATGTAGACGAAGAAAAACTCAAAGACAGAAGATACGTAATACAAACTTTAAATGATATTCAAAGAAAATTGAGTTTATGTAATCGGTCGTTGGAATTTGCTAGAGAGTTAAATAGCAATTTTGATTTTGATATTTATAAGTTAAAAGAATATATATATAAATTAAGACGATCATTTGTTTTAAGTGAAGAGGGGTTTTCCGATTATGATAGACAAATGTTAAAGAAAATAGCGAGTATTAGATTATATACAACACTTATGGACTTTTATGAAGAAGATTCATTTTATCAAAAAAAGCCTAGATATTTTATCAGAGATTCATATAAAAAATTAGAAAAAATATGTGATGAAGCTATTAAAAAATTAGATGAGCAAATATATGAAAAGTCCCATTAAGGGACTTGAGCTTGTTGACAAAGTAAAATATTTTATGAAAATGACGCTCATGCGGACGAATTTAGAAAAAACTTAAGGCTCAAATTTTTAGAAAATCCTAATGCACCTAATCAAGACCTCCTGTCTTGTAGGATGCTGGTTTGACCTCCTGTCAAACCTACGGATTTTCTCAAAAATTTTCACCTAGTTTTTTAACTAAATTCTTTCAAGCATTCGCTTTCATTTTCATAAATATTGAAAAATATAAGTTTGTCAACAGTCTGAAGTCCCATTAAGGGACTTTTTCTCTTGTATGTAAAATCGAATGAAGCTGTTTAAAATTAAGGACACAATATAATAATAAATTAATCATTGAAAACATCATCTAATGCACGTTGATACCCTGAATTAAAAGGAAGATAATATCTATAAAACTGTAATAATAATTTTTTTCTTTCTTCGTATCCAGATTTGTTGTAAACATATAAGATATGCTCTAGTAAATCTTTTTGGGCTTTAAAGTAATAATACGACCCATTTCCTTTTGGAATGTTATAAGAGTACGTAGTATTATAACTTTTATCTCCAAGATTATTTAATATCATATAACTATTTTTCTGATTACTTTTAAGCATTTTTTCTATTTCTGACATAATAAAAACTTGATTTTTGTAAAATTCATCATAATAAAGATTGAGAATTTTTTTTTAATAGAAGGACTTAAATTGTAAAATGTGTTGTCTGGACTTTTCTCATATAACTTAATAATTTTCTCACATACTATTGAATTTTTGCTTACTTCTTTTATAATTTCATTCATTTTTTTAGTTTCAATGTTTTCAATTCTTTTATTGTAAGCAAATATTATAAAAGGACTAGTTATTAATAAGACAAAAATAATTAGTTTTACGAGAAATTTATTCATAAAACCACCTCTTTACATTATATAGTTTTATTATATTACAATATGAGATGATATTTTATCTGATAAATGAAAAATTTTGTATAGGCTTTTATCTAAAGGTAGAGAGTCTTTATTTTTGCGATTTTTTAAATTAATAATATGGACCTTTTTTGACATTTCAAGAGGAATTATAGGGATTTATGGAGAATAGGTTTAATTGGCTAAATTCTAAAAGGGGTGTTTCAAGTGGGTTATAAATTTTCTAATATAGATAAAGAAAGAGTAATTTTCTCTTTAGATATAGGAACAAGAACGGTTATTGGATTAGTAGGAGTTTGTGATGAAAAAGGGATATTTAAAATTATAGCTAGTGAAATCAGAGAACATGAAGAAAGAAGTATGTATGATGGGCAAATTCATGATATAAATGGAGTTGCTAAAATAGTTAAAGAAGTGAAACAGAGCTTGGAAAGTAAGATTGGCAAAGAATTAGATAAAGTTGCAATAGCTGCAGCAGGTAGAGCCCTAAAAACTTGTAGAGTAAGAGTCGATAGAGATATAGATATAGGGACAGAAATAGACAAGACAATAATTGAAAGTTTAGAAATGGAAGCTATGCAGAAGGCACAAGAATTAATAGAAACTAATAAAGTTATAGGAGAATCTAAATATTATTGTGTTGGATATACAGTAGTAAATTATTATTTAGATGATAATTTTATAGAAAATTTGGAGGGACACAGAGGAAGTAAGATAGGTGTCGATTTGTTAGCAACATTTTTACCCCATGTAGTTGTAGATAGTCTATATACAGTAATGAACAGGGTAAATTTAGAGGTAATAAACATTACTTTAGAACCAATCGCAGCTATTAATGTAGCTATTAAGAAAAATCTGAGATTATTAAATCTTGCACTTGTTGATATTGGAGCTGGGACTTCAGATATAGCAATTACAAAAGATGGAACAATAGTAGCATATGCAATGACTTCTATTGCTGGAGATGAAATTACAGAACAAATTGCAAAAACTTATTTACTAGATTATGATGCTGCTGAAAAATTAAAAATAAATTTAAATAAGGAAACTAAACATAAATTTACAGATATAGTTGGAATAGAACATGAACTTACAAGCGAGGAGATATTAGATAGTATAATAGAAACTATTGAAAATTTAGCAAAAGAAATTGCAAAACGGATATTAGAATATAATGACAAGTCTCCTAGTGCTGTTTTTTTAATAGGAGGGGGTAGCAACATACCTAGATTACCTGAATTGATTGCTAATTTTTTAGGTTTGCCAAAAGAAAGAGTTGTTATTAGAGATACAAGTTCTATTGAAAATGTAGAGGGAATACCAGAAGAATTAAATGGTCCTCATGCAATTACTCCAATAGGAATAGCCATTACTGCGATACAAAGTAAATATAAAGATTTTCTAGAGATAATCGTAAATGGTAAAAAGGTGAAATTACTAAATTCTAAAAGAGTAAAAGTATCAGATGTGCTTGTACTTATTGGATATAATCCGAGAAATCTTATTCCTAAAAGAGGAGATAATTTTAAATGCTTTATAAATGGTAAAGAAAAGATAATTAAAGGAGAAATTGGAGAACCTGCAAAGATATTTGTCAATAGAAAACCTGCTAATTTAGAATATAAATTAGATAATGGAGATGAGATTATACTAAAAGCAGCTACAAAGGGTAAAAAAGCCGTGCCAAGACTTTATGATTTAGTGAATGTAAATAAATGTGTATTTTTGAATGGCGAAAAAATGAATCTAATTAAAAAAGTTATTGTAAATGGAAAGAGCATTGATGATAACGTTATAATCAATGAAAATGATGAAATCGTATATGATGAGATAAAAACTTTATTTGAGTTGTTAGTAGAACATAATATAAATACTGAAGAAAATGAAATATTTATTAATGGCAATAAAGTATCAGGTGATTGTGAACTTAAAAATAATGATGAGATTTCTGTTGAAATAAAAAAAGAAAAAGATGCTGAAAAAAATAGTGGTCATAATACAATTACATTAAAAATTAATGGTGAAGTTAAAGTCATTTCTTACGAAAAAGATAGTTTTATATTTGTCGATATATTTGACTATATCGATTTCGATTTGTCGAAACCCATGGGTATGTTAAAGCTTGAAGTGAATGGTAAAAAAGCTGAGTTGATGCAAGAATTAAAAAATGGTGATATTATAAATATATATTGGGCGAAATGATACAAAAAAAGGCCTCTTTAGGCGGTTAATTTTCATATAATTACTAATTAATTAATAGTATTTAATAAGGTGAATTAAGATAATGTCATTACTGTCTAAGGAGGCATTGTATGTCTATTTTAAATAGATATTTTGTTAAAATATTTGTAAG
This sequence comes from Caloranaerobacter azorensis DSM 13643, assembly GCF_900129995.1. Classification (GTDB taxonomy): domain Bacteria; phylum Bacillota; class Clostridia; order Tissierellales; family Thermohalobacteraceae; genus Caloranaerobacter; species Caloranaerobacter azorensis. The sequence continues at coordinate 16,101 of NZ_FQXO01000031.1, forward strand.
TATATTAATTGTTTTAATACTATTATCTGCTATATTTATATTTGTTTTATTGAATATAACTACCATACATAAAGGTGTTAAAATTAATGATATAGACGTTGGAGGGCTAAATAGAAATGAAGCTATATTATATTTAGAAAAAGAATTGGGTTACAAACTTAATAATAAGTTTATTAAATTAATTTATGAAAATTATAAGTATATAATTGAATATAAAGAATTGGGAATTACTTATGATTATTACAAAGCTGTTGATGAGGCTTTTTTGATTGGTAGACAAGGAAATATGATAAAGAGAATTAAAGATATATTACATACTAGAATTAATGGATGTAATATAGAAATGGGATTATTGTATGATGATGTTAACTTGAGAAGTATTATAGATAGAGTTTCTAAAGATATAGATGTTGAAAGTAAAGATGCTTATATAGTTTATAGTAAGAGTGGGTTTAAATTATTTTCTGAAGTGTATGGCAAAAGGGTTAATAAAGAAGAGTTAGAAAGTAGAATAATAAAAGCAATTTTAGCGGGAGGTTCTGTGGAAATACCAGTAGAAATAGAAGAACCTAAAATCACAGAGGATATGTTAAAACACATAAAAGATAGATTGGGAAGTTTTACTACTAATTTTGCAGGCAGTAGTTTGGGAAGAAAATATAATATTAAATTAGCATCTAGCAGCATTAATGGGAAGGTTATTTTACCCGGTGAGATTTTTTCATTTAATGAAACTACTGGCCCAAGAGATGCCAATGCAGGATATAAAGAGGCCAAAATAATATTAGATGGAGATTTAACATCAGGTGTTGGAGGAGGAGTCTGTCAGGTTTCTACAACTTTGTATAACGCAGTTTTATTGTCAGACCTTAAAATAGAGGAAAGGCATCCTCATTCTATACCAGCTACATACGTTAAAAAAGGATTAGATGCAACTGTTGCATATGATTATCTAGATTTTAAATTTAGTAATAATACAGATTATCCAGTATATATACATTCAGAAATTAAAGATAATAGATTAACAATAACGATTTTTGGGAAAAAGGTTAAAAAGAATAGAGTGATTAAGATAAAATCTAAAATTATTCAGGTATTAAAACCAGAAGTAGAAATAAAAGTCGATAAAAATTTAAAACCGGGCACCAAAAATATATTACAAAAAGGAAGGTATGGGTATAAAGTTAAAACGTATAAGGAGATTTATGAAAATGGCAAAAAAATAAAAACAGAGGTTATATCTAGCGATTATTACAGACCTAGAAAGGAAATTATTAAGATAGGGCCTGGACAAACAGATGAATCGCACTAAACGACATAGTATAATATAAGCAGTATACGGAGGGATTACAATGGAAGAATTATACACAAAAAAAGTAAAATGTCCTGTTTGTAAAAATGATTTTACAACAAGCAAAGTCAAAAGTTCTAAATTAAGAATTGAAAAAAGAGATACTGACTTTTTTACATATTATAGAGGAGAAAATCCTTTAAAATATAGTGTATTTGTTTGCCCAGAATGCGGATATGCCGCATTAGAGGATAAGTTTGATAAGATAAAATCTAAAGATATTGAAGTGATTAAGCAGAATGTATCGGATAAATGGAGAAAAAGAGAATTTTCTTTAAAAAGAAGTGTAGATGATGCGATAGTATGTTATAAGTTGGCTTTATATTGTGGTCAGTTATTAAATTTCAAAAATTATGATTTAGGTAATATAACTTTAAGATTAGCTTGGATGAACAGATTAAATGAGAATTCAAAAGAAGAAGAAAGATTTTTAAAACTGAGTGCAGAACTTTTTGAAAATGCATATTATAACGAAGATATTCCTTCGACTCCTTTTGATGAATTGTCATTAGCTTATCTAATTGGAGAACTACATAGGAGATTAGGAGATAGAGAAGAGGCATTGAAATGGTTTAGTAAAGTCATATCTAATAGAGCTGTTAAGAATAATCCGAGGTTAGATAAGCTAGTAAGAGACCAATGGTATTTAGTCAAAGGGGAGAGGTAGAGATTTAGATGAAAGCATATTATTATAGTTTTGTTTCAGATTTGCTTGGCGAGATATATTTAGCTTTTACTAGCAGAGGATTAGTAAGATTAAGTTTATATACCGAAGATAAAAAAGATTTTTTTAATTGGTTAAAAATATATTTTGATGAAATTAGTGAGTATAGAGGTAAAGAGTTAGAATTTAGTTTGCAAATAAAGTCATATCTCAAGGGTAAATTAAAAAAGTTTGATATACCTGTAGAATTTTATGGCACAGAATTTCAAAAAAGAGTCTGGAAACAGCTATTTGAAATTCCGTATGGGAGTGTTAAGTCTTATAAAGATATAGCTTTGGCAATAGGGAAACCAAAGGGGTTTAGAGCTGTTGGTGGAGCAAACAACAAAAATCCTATTCCTATTGTTGTTCCATGTCATAGAGTCATAAATAATAATGGAGAAATAGGTGGATATAGGGGAGGGATTGATTGCAAAGTTAAATTACTAAAACTTGAAGGAGTTAAAATAGAAGCTATGAAAGAAAAATATATAGTTTACCAGTAGTTTTATTTTTGCTCATTTTTAAATCCTACCGCATAATATATTAGAAAAGACATAGAAGGTGGTAGGATGTTTTTTAAATATCCAATAGTTTTTATACCAGGGCTTTTTGGTTCTATTGGTAGCGATATAATTCCCGGTACGGGGGAATTTAGATTCGGACCAGCCGAGTATGTATATAGGCCAATAATAGAAGACCTCAATAAACTAGGGTATAGGCTTGACGAAAATCTTTTTATAGCGTTTTATGATTGGAGAAAAGAAAATATTTATTCAGCGCAAAAATATTTAATCCCTGTAATTAAGAAAGCAAAACAGAATACAAAAAAAGAAAAAGTTAATATTATTTGTCATAGCATGGGCGGGATAGTTGCAAGAGCATATATTCAAAGTGATTTTTATGAAAATGATGTAGATAAACTAATTATGATTTCGACACCTAATAGTGGAGCAGTAAATGCATACTATTTTTGGGCAGGAGGAGAACTGCCTTATAAAGAATATAGCGACAGTCTATTTTTTAAAATTCTTTGGGAAGGTTTTATTTGGATTTTAAAGATTATTCATGGGGAAAAAGACAATTTAAGTTTATTGCATAATTATTTTCCTTCAGTCAAGGATTTATTACCTAGTAACGAATATGGAGATTATTTATTTATAGAAAAAAATAATAAATTTATACGATTTATACCCGTTTCTCAAATTAACAGTAAAAATGAATTTTTGAATATTTTAAATAAAAAAATATATGAAATGTATCAAAAAGGTATAAAAGTTTATCTTATAGCGGGAACGGGGAAGCAGACTAGAAAATACTTATGTGTTGAAAAAACATCTAAATCTAAAAGATGGTTTGATGGTAAACCTAAATATGAAGTATATACAATGAATGGAGATGGAACGGTAACAGAAGATAGTGTCTATACTGTATATGGAGATAGGTATAAAATAAAAGGCGATCATGTTGAGATTTTAAAAGAATGTAGAAATATTTTATCTAGTATTCTAAATGTTAAAGTGACTAGAAGGTTTATTAGAATAAAACACAGAAAGATGGTAAATATTTATAGTATTATTGCTAGTAATATAGATGGAATTTCTATTAGTAATAATAGAGGTTGTAATGTCATGTTTAACAATAGCTATATTAAGGCCGGACAATTATATGTTGAAAAATTAGGTCAGAATTTCTATTGGATTATAGTTAATAATGATAAGTTAAAAAATTTAACAATAAATATAAAAACTAAAGACAAACAAGCTAAAGTAATGATATTAAAAGGTAGTGAGAATAGTATAGTTAAAAAAGTTGATGGGGTTGTAAATAAAGAGAATTTTATATTAAAAATATAGAGAAAATAATTTGAAGAAATAAATACAATTTGATATTATCATATTGTGGATTTAAAAACCCTATTGTCCATTTGATAGGGTTGATATTTTTATTTTAGGGGGTAGTGAAAATGGATAAAGGCTTGATTCAAGTTTATACAGGTGATGGTAAGGGGAAAACTACAGCGGCATTAGGATTAGGATTAAGAGCTGTTGGATATGGTTACAAAGTAAAAATGGTACAGTTTTTAAAAGGACGTGATTCCGGAGAATTATTTAGCACTAAAAAATTTAATGGGAATTTTGAAATATATAGATTTGATAAATCAAAAAAGTTTTTCTGGAATATGAATGAAATTGAAAAAGAAGAATTAAAGAAAAAAATTAGTTATGCTTTTGATTTTATTGAAGAAACAATTAAGAAAAATGATTGCGATATTCTTATTTTAGATGAAGTTATGGGGGTTATAAGTAATAAATTAGTTTCAATAGATAGAGTTCTACATATTTTAGACATGAAACCTGAAAATATGGAAATCATATTAACAGGAAGGAATGTTCCTGAAGCTATACTTGATAGAGCAGATTTAGTTAGTGAAATGAAGATGATTAAGCATCCTTTTGAAAAGGGCATACCAGCGAGGAAAGGAATTGAGTATTAGATAAACGGAGGGATAAAATGATTAAAAGTAAATTTACTAAAGTATTAGTATTATTATTATCTTTAGTATTAATTATGGCAGCTTTTACGGGTTGTATTAAAAAGAAAGAAGAAAATATTGATAAGAAGAGTGAAATAAATGAATCTAATAAAGTCGGCGCAATTTATCCATTAGAAGTAGAAGATGATTTCGGAAATAAAGTTACAATAGAAAAAGAGCCATTGAGAATAGTATCTCTAGCACCTAGTCATACTGAAATCTTATTTGCAATAGGTTTAGGTAACAGAGTAGTAGGTGTAACAAATTATTGTAATTATCCGGAAGAGGCAAAAAGTAAAGAAAAAGTTGGAGATTTTTTTAATGTAAATGTTGAAAAAATAATAGAATTAGCTCCAGATTTAGTAATACAATATGGGCAGGGAAAAGAAGAAGTTAATAAGAGACTAAAAGAAGCTGGTATTAAAGTATTAAGTTATGAACCAGAATCTATAGATGATGTGATTAATTTGATTGATGAATTAGGCAAAATAACCAATAGACAAAGAGCTGCTAAAATGACTATAGTTGATATGATGGCAAAAAGGGACTTTGTGTTGTCAGTAGTTTCAGGAAAAGAAAAAGTGAAAGTATTTTATGAGCTGCAGGCTAAACCGTTAATGACAGCAGGACCAGGTTCTTTCATTGATGAGCTTATTAATTTAGCAGGTGGAGAAAATATTGCCAAAGATGCAAAAGGAAAATATCCACAGTTCGATTTAGAACAGCTTATTGAAAGAAATCCAGACGTATATTTGACATCAAAATATGGAGAGAATAAAACGGTAGATAGTATAAAATCGAGAGATGGATATGAGAATATAAATGCTATTAAGAATGATAGAGTTTATATATTGGACCCTGATATAATATCAAGACCAGGGCCTAGAATAGTAGATGGATTAGAATTGATAGCAAGAAAAATACATCCAGAAGCATTTAAATAGGATAGAGTAGTGATGTATATGGAGTTTATATCTAAAATTAAATGCAACAGAAGTATAATGCTTTTAATATTATTTATTGTATTGATAATAAGTATATGTGTATTTGCTACAATAGGTACTGCTAATATAAGTGTATCGGAAACAGTTAAAATAGTAATTTCAAGATTGCCTTATATTGGCAGTTATGTAGACATAGATAAAATACCACAATCTCATTTTATAATTATTTTAAAAGTTAGATTACCTAGAGTATTATTAGGCGTATTAGTAGGAGCAGCCCTTTCAAGTGTTGGGGCTGCTTTTCAAGGAATGTTTAAAAATCCTATGGCTGATCCATATGTTATTGGGATATCATCAGGAGCAGCTTTAGGTGCTTCTATAATAATTATTTCAGGATTAAATATTAGTTTATTAAAACTTTCAAGTGTTTCAATTGGTGCTTTTTTAGGAGCTATGATTTCTACTTTTATAGTTTATTTTATTTCAAAAATAAAGAACAAGGTTCCAATAAATACGCTTTTATTATCCGGGATAGCCGTTGGACAGCTTTTTACAGCTATTATGTCTTTTCTGATGGTTATACATACAAAAGATGTGAATAAGATAATATTTTGGACTTTGGGCAGTTTTTCTTCAAAAGGATGGGATGAATTAATTCCAATTACAGTACCTGTTCTGTTTTCAATAGCAGTATTAAATTTTTTTTCAAGAGATTTGAATGTTATGCTTACGGGGGAAGAATCTGCACGAAGTATGGGAATAGAGGTAGAAAGAGTAAAATTAACTATTTTAGTTATATGCGCTTTTATGACAGCAATGGTGGTTTCGGTAAGTGGTATTATTGGCTTTGTTGGATTAATAATACCGCATATAATAAGACTTGTTATAGGGCCAGATCATAGGATTTTATTGCCTTCTTCTGCATTAGTCGGAGGAATATTTATGATATTTGCAGACACTATAGCGAGAACTATAATATCACCAACAGAAGTGCCTGTGGGTATTATTACAGCTATGTTTGGGGCTCCTTTTTTTCTATATCTTTTATTAAAGAAGAAAAAGGCTTATTATTCAGGAGTGAAATAGATGGAGATGGCTATTGAAGTTGAATCCCTTTATTTTAGCTATGGAGATAGTTTGATTTTAAGGGATATTAATTTTAAAATAAAAAAAGGAGAATTTGTCAGCATAATAGGGCCTAATGGTTCAGGGAAGTCGACGCTATTAAAGAATATGATTTCTATATATAAACCGAATAGAGGTTCTATTAAAATAGATGGAAAAGAAATAAGAGAATATAAGGCAAAGGAATTAGCAAAAAAAATAGCTATAGTTCCGCAAGATACGAATATTGCTTATGATTTTTCAGTATTTGATGTAGTTGTTATGGGGAGAAATCCATACTTAGGGCGATTTCAAAGCGAAAGTTATAAAGATTTTCAGATAGTAGAAGATTCACTAAAACTTACAGATACTCTGTATTTAAAAGATAAGAGTATTAACCAGATTAGTGGTGGAGAGAGGCAAAGAGTAATTATTGCTAGAGCTTTAGCTCAAGAACCTGAAATTATGCTTTTAGATGAACCTACTTCGCATTTAGATATTAACCATCAGATAGAGATTCTCTCTCTGCTAAAAAAATTAAATACAGAAAAAAGTATGACTATAATAATTGTTATACATGATATAAATTTAGCGGCTAGATATAGCAGTAAAATGATTTTACTCAATAAAGGTGAAATAATTAGTATTGGGAAACCTAGAGAAGTAATTACATACGAAAATATAGAAATGGCATATAATTTAAATGTTGTTATTACTGAAAACTTATATACTAATAGTCCATATTTAATACCTTTAACATCGAAAAAATTATGAAGTAATTTAATATAATGATTATGATTATCTTGATTAGTGAATAAGATTAAAAAAACTAAAATAGAGAAGGGGATATGCATGAATTACAAATTGATAGCAGTAGATATGGATGGAACTTTATTAAATAGCAATAATGAAATTTCAGAGAAAAATAAGAATGCATTAAAAATTGCTACAGAAAAAGGGATACAAGTAGTTATCTCAACCGGTAGAATATTCACATCGGCAAGATTTTATGCGAAGTTATTGGGGATTGTAACTCCAATAATAGCTTGTAATGGAGCGTATATTTGTGAATATCATAGAAATAATGTGTTTTATGAGAATCCTATAAATCCTGTTGACTGTAAAGAAATAATTAAAGTATTAGAAGACAATAATATGTATTTTCATTTTTATGATAATGATACATTCTATACTAAAGAATTAAACTATAATTCTTTGAAATATTACAATTGGAATAAAGAGCAAAAATCAGGGGATAAGATTAATATACAATTAATTGATGATGCTAAAAAATTATTTGAAGAGAAAGAACCTAAAATTTATAAATTTGTTATAATGGATGATGATTCAGATAAATTAAATTATGTAAAAGGTATACTTAGTAAGAATAAGAATATCGGAATTGTAAGTTCATGGAAAGGCAGTTTTGATATAATGAATAAAGGTGTATCTAAAGGTAAAGCATTAGAAAAATTATGTAACATATTGAATATTAAAAGTAGTGAAGTGATAGCTATTGGGGATAATTATAACGATTTATCAATGATAGAATTTGCAGGCTGTGGTATAGCTATGGGCAACGCAGAAGAAGAAGTAAAAAAGAAGGCTGATATAATTACGGATACAAATGATAATGACGGTGTATATAAAGCTTTAAAAGAATTAATATTCTAGCAGTTGATAGCCGATAGTCAAATAAGTTTGACTATCGGCTAATTTTATAATTCAAAAAATAGAATAAAAATTATATATAGTAATCAATAATAGTATTAAATTAGGTTGAAGGAGTGGACATATGGATGATATTATAATAAGTGCATTGATAAAATCAGGACAAGAAATATTTTCCCAAGCTATAAGACTATTTGTAGAAATTGAAGAACCTTATATAAAAAAAGAGGTTGAGTTAAAAGATGATATAGGGATAATTACTGGTTTATCTGGTAATTTAAAAGGACAGATTATAATAAAACTTTCTGAGTCAATATCTAAAAATATTGTATCAAGCATTTTAAATGATATTCCTATTGCTGAATTAGATGCTTCTTGTGTAAAAATATTATGTGATATGAATAATATGTTAATTTGTAATGCTATTTCAGATATTTATAATACAGGAATTGCAATCGATTTGTCCATATCAGCGTTGATATATGGGCAAGATATAAAGTATATAGTAAGTGATGAAGTCATATACTGTATTCCATTTAAAGCAGGAAATGACATAATAGAGGTTAATATTATATTAAAAGATAATGATGATAAAAATTTATAAGGGGGGTTTTCTTTATGGCTTTAAATATTGTTTTGGTTGAACCTGAAATTCCACAAAATACAGGGAATATTGCTAGAACCTGTGCAGCTACAGGTACATCATTGCATTTAGTTAGACCATTAGGTTTTTCGCTAGATAATAAATATTTAAAAAGAGCAGGATTAGATTATTGGCATATTTTAGATATACATTATTATGATAGTTTTGATGAATTATTAGAAAAATACGGAAAAGAGAAGTTTTTTTATGCAACTACAAAAGCGAAAAAAAGTTATACAGACATGAAGTTTTTTGATGGATGTTTTCTTGTGTTTGGAAAAGAAACGGCTGGATTACCGGAGGAGTTGCTTAAACAGAATATAGATAGATGTATGCGAATACCAATGTTGGATAATGAGCATGCAAGATCCTTGAATTTATCCAATTCTGTGGCAATTATAGCTTATGAAGCTTTAAGACAATTAAACTTTCCTAATCTTAGATAAAAAATAGGGTATTAGGTAAAAAAAGCTGAACATTTTTATAGATTTATATATATGCATTCGTCAGACTGAATAATCTGGTTAAAAAAGTTTAAGATTATTTAATCTGACTTGTTTATTATTTTATACCATTCATTTTAGCAGTGAAGGAAGGAGTATGAAGGATATTTAGATATTATTAGAAGATGTAATTCCAGATGAAAATAAGGAAGAAATATTAAAGTTATTAGAATCTATGTAGATATTGAGATAATTATTTAAAGATTGGCAAATAAATATTAAAATATAAAAAAATCAATAAGAATAGCTTTAATAATTTTTTACAATGTTGCAATCTTATGAATATTACGAATAGAAGTCAAATTTCAGAAATTTAGCACTTGAAAATTTTTTAGGGCGATAGTCCGTTGATTTATAAGAATTTCAGAATAAGCACTAAAAATTTGAGATTTTCCGATTTTTGCTGGAAACTA
>NZ_FQXO01000009.1:0-21478 GCF_900129995.1 Caloranaerobacter azorensis DSM 13643
TGTCTAAAAGAGGTTCTCCATACCTTAGACGAGCCATATGGATAGCTGCTACAGTTGCTGCATTTAATGATCCTGTTTTAAATAATTATTACAACAAGAAAAGGTCTGAAGGTAAACATCATTTAACTGCCATAGGAGCTGTCGCTCGAAAGTTAACCTATATAATTTATGCTGTAATGCGTGACAATAAAGAATACACTCCAATGGCTTAATTAAATATGAATAATTATCCTTCGGGTTATTAAAACTAATAACCTCTTTTTGTCATGCCTATTTTTAGTTGTTTAATTATAATACTTTTTTTCGATTTTGTTACTTGACATTTAATAGCTGGTCTTTTTTCAAGATAGCCCAAAAAAAATAATAAGCCACAGGAAAACCCTATGGCTAGACACTATTGTGGTACATAAAAAGGCTATAGGAAAAATGTCCTATAGCCCTAATTCTCTCGAAATCATTATATATTCTTTTAACTCATGTTACCACAAATAGGTAAGGTAGGGCTATCTTCCTTATTCATAAAGATGATATTATTGTTTTGTAATTTTATACCGCAGTTTATCATTCTATTAATCATCAGTCCTACCTCCCTTTCATAAATTATTTAACTACTTTTTTATAGTAACCCATTTTGTTCCATAAGTCAACGGTTGTAATTAAATTGTAATATTCGATTAAATATTACCTATATCATATTCAATTATAATAAGTCCCTTTTTATCATCTCTTATTTTTGCACAAAAACGAGCATATTTCCCATCTAATCTCTTAACTACTGGAGTTAAGTAAATTTGTGCCGTATCCCCTTTTTTATAAAAATCTCTATAATACTCAAAGATTTCAAACAGATTTAAGCCTACACTTTCTCTTTCAGTCGCACTAATTATCACTCCATCTTGATCAGTAATCTGAAAATTATCTATATGTAATTCATCCGCTATCCTTATACAATCTTCTACAGTTAAGTTATCTTTAACAACTTTGCTTAAAATCTTCATTTGATTTCTCAATATTTTATCAGTAGTATCATCTGCTACATGCTTATAAAGTTCTTTTGCCATAGCATCAAGATTATTTATAGATTTTGATAAATCTACAATACTATCTTTTAGCAATCCCATAGCATTAAAAGATTCATTCGTACAAGCAACTGTAGCATCCGTCTTCTGCGAAATAGAACTTATATTTTCGATTATATATGAAACATGGCTCTTAAGCTCACTCAATATATTAAAAGAAGCATTTACTTTTTCTTCTGTAACATGTGAATTCATCTTTATTTCATCAAACACTTTTTTAGAAGCCTCTGCTTTTTCGAGTGCCTCTTTAGTAACTCTTCTATTCTCTTCTGTTGTTGCTACAGCGCTATTGATGCTATTAGATATTTCCATAGCAATGTCTTCTATTTCTTTAAGCGATTCCGTAGTATCTTCAGACAGCCCTCTTATCTCTTCAGCAACAACCGCAAAACCCCTTCCTGCTTCTCCTGCTCTAGCACTTTCAATAGCAGCATTTAATGCTAATAAATTTGTCCTTTTAGCTATATCATTAATAGAATTTACTATATCTATTATCAACTTCGATTTATTCCCTAACTCTTTTATTATGCTAGATAGGTTTTCTACAGTATTCTGCACTTCACTAAATTTATCAAAAGTTTCTTGTATCGTAACCTCTCCTCTTTCAGACACTTCTCTGGCTCTTATAGAAGAGTCATTAGCCGCATCTACTATATGCTCTATCTCTTCTATATAGTTTCCTATGTTGTCTAATCTGCTTATCGAATTGCCAACATTTTCAGCATACTCATTGTTGTATTCGACTACTTTTTCTATAGCATTTGATATTTCCTGCACTTTTTCATCATTAATATGCATATACTCTCTCAACTTTTCAGTCAACTCTGAAGTCTTAATTGAAACAGCGATTATTTTTTCAAATAAATCTCTATAATTTAAACTCAAATTATTTATAGCTTTTATAGTCCTACCAACCTCATCATTACTAAATACAGGTATCTTTAATTTGTAATTACCTTCTGTTATTTGATTTAGATAACTTACAATATCCTTATGACAAGATATAAGCAGAGTGTTTACTACCACATATACCGGTATTAGTAACGTAATAATATTAACAGCCGATATTATAAACACATTAGAAATTTTAAATATAGATATTAATGCAAAATTAACTAAAAAACATAATAACATAGTAAATAGCAAAGTGATTTTAGTCGAGCTTTTAGATACTAATTTGAAAAATATCTTTTTGAAAACACTAACATCACTCATTTGTCCACCTTCCCCTTGCTGCTTATTATTCTAAAAAAACAACAGATATACTAATTCGACAAATATTTCAAAAATCCTCTATTTGGTAAAAATAAAGTAACGAAATAAAATATTTTATTAAAATAACATATTATTCACTACTTTATTTCATAAAATTTCATTTATATCTAAAATTCTCTCAACTCTGGTATGAAAAACATACATACTCCTAACAATAAAATTATAGCTCCAGAAAACATAAATATAGTTGAAGTAGCAAGTTTATCTGAAATATATCCAATTACAGCTAATCCTAATGGTACTATCCCTTGACTTAATGTATTCACTATTCCAAAAAATCTACCTCTAAATTCATCGGGTACTATTTTTTGAAATGTTGTATTAATAGGCACATTAACTAAAGCATTAACAATTCCTAATATTAAAATCAAAAATAAAAATATTATATAAACTCCAAAAGATGAGATTAATGAAAATTTAAAAAATATTAATGGAACACCAAACAAAATCATAATTAAGCCATTTGCTATAATACCATTTATCATAAACATATAATATTTTTCTCTAGATGGCAATATCGATAAAATAAACATCCCTATTATCGCTCCGATTGGAAATACAGAACTTAAAATACCATTTTCCCTAGCTGTTAGATTTAATGTGAACTTTACTGTTTTAGGAAATACTATTTGAAAGAGCGGATTAAATAAAAAATTAATTATTATTGCAAATCCTAATAATATAACTATAGCTTTTTGTCCCTTCAAAAATATTATTCCTTCTTTAAATTCTTTCCAGAAACTCCATTCGTTTTTATTTGCATCATCCATATTCATTTTAATAGGTGGAATATTTATAAATGTTTCAGATACCCCAGATATAATAAATGAAACCCCGTTTAAAATAAATATTCCCAATATGCCTATCCAATAGTACAAAAATCCCGATATTGCTACCCCTACAATCCATGATAATTGTAAGCTCATACCATCTAAAGAATTAGCCCTATTTAAATCTTTTTCTTCTACTATATTAGGAATTGTTGCACTTACTGCCGGATTAAAAAAAGTTGCAAAAAAAGCGCTTATAGCCGTTATTATAAATAAAATCCATAAGTTTAATACATCAAGATAGGCAAGTATTGCAAGTAATAAAATAAGTCCCCCACGAATAAAATCTGTTCCTACTATAATCTTTTTCCTATCTATTTTATCAACGAATACACCCGAAATTGGGCCAAAAATTATAAAAGGTATTAATGAACACATTCCGAATATCCCCATAAAAGTTCCTGCACTTTTTTCGCCAACTAAACTCATAATATACCAAGCGACGGCCGCATTATGTAGAGAATTTCCAATATTGGATACTATCCTGCCAATTACAAGCAACATAAAATCCCTATTCTCAAATATATTAAATTTACTCTTTACTATACTTACTATACTTTCCATCAAACCCCTCCGTTTTTAAATTTGAAATTATTATTTTTAAATTTTATTTATTTATTTATTAATATTTTATTCTTTATATTTAAAAATGTCAATATTAATATTAATTTTTTTAATAAGTTTGTAAATTATATATATCAACCATTTACTCTAACATATAATACTAATCATCTGAAATTGTTGTAATATATTTAATTTTCTTTAAATAGATTATAGTATGAATATTTACCATAAATTATACATGGTATTTTAAGGGGTGATCATGTGACTAAAATATTTTTTATTAGAAAAAAAATACTACAAATAATAATTACCGTAATAATCGTATTAATATTATTATTTTTAATTGTTCCAAAATTAATTTAGCTACTAATTAACAAATGAGCCAGGGCAATTCCCTGACTCATTTGTTTTAATCTTCATCCTTACCTCGCTCTTTTTTATTATGCTTATATTCATTTTCATGTCCACGTTTAGATTTATTTTTCTTTTCTGATTTATCAACTTTGTATTTGTTATCTTGATTTTTCTTATTATCATTAATAATTAAATTCTCTTGTTTTTCTTTTCTCTGTTCTTCAAACTCATCTTGACTTTTCTTTTTAAGATATCTTCTTTGATCTTTTTCTTTATATTTTTCTATTTTATCTACTTCAATCTCTTTTTCTTCTTCATCTTTTTTTGTTTTATCTTTTCTAAATTTCTCAATCTCTTCCCTTTCTAGTTTATCTTCTTTCTTTCCTTTTGCTTTTCTACTTTTATTAAATTTCATTTCCTCTATTTTATCCATTTCTTTTTCAGTTTTCTTTTCTAATTTTTTTCTTTCTTCCTTCTTTTCTTTTTCTCTTTTAGCTTCTTTAATCATTCGCATTATTTCTTTTACCGGTTTTTTAGCAACTTCTTCAAACTTAATATCTTTATTCAAATCAATTGCTTTTTCAATTAACATTAATTTCCCCGGAGATATTTTATCTTCTCTTGCTCTTTTATATATATTATTATCTCCCTCAATAAGAATCACTTCTGTATTTTCAATCTTTTGTTTAATATGACTATCCACTAGTTTATATATTTTTTCATCATCAACTTTATCTTTCTTTTCTGTTATAGTAATAAGTATTACATTTTCCTGTTCAGGTCTGACATAAGCTTGTTCTACTGCTGTATCAATAACTTCATTAATCACATTTTCTATCGTTCTATTTCTATAATTTTTTATTTTTGATATCAATATATTACCGTCTTCATTTAATCCTTTCAAATCTATAACTCTATTATATAAGTTATAAGCTATCTCTACACTCGGGTTAATGTCTACATTTATATACCCGTAAGGAGTATAATATCCATAAACTCCATATCCTGTTGTTATTAACAAAATAAATGCAGCTGCTATAGAAGCAAGTCTTTTTATTATCCGTCCTCTTATTTTTTTATTATTATCATCTACTTCTATTTCTTGTCCTATATCCAAATCTCTATTATCTCTATTCACTTCCAAAAAACTCCCATCTTTAGCCAACACAATGACTTTATCCTCATAAACTTCCATAACTATACCTTTCACTTTATCACCTCCAATCTACATACTCCCTTATGTATTGATAATCGCCAATAAGAACTATGACCATTGCTATTATATACTTTCTACCTCTTTCTAGTTTTTTTCGATGTATCGGAACAATCTTCTGTATTTCTTTTATAGGCAATCTTCTAGTAGACAATAAACTTTGCAGTACTGCTTTATCTTCAACTATCTTTTTAGCAATCTCTTTATATAAATTTCTAACTTTCTCTTGTTTTGGAGATTCCTTTACTAAATCATAAAAGTCTATACCCCAATCGTTTAATTCCTTTTTATATTCTTGTATTTCAAGTTTTCTTATCTCATTTTCTTCTCTATCTCGAAAAATTGTAATTGCTCTATTAAAATTATAATTTACACTACTATTTTCTTCATTATCTTCGACTTCATTAAATAAAATAATTTTTTTATCTTTTTCTTTTTTTCTATAATAATCTATTATTCTAAGACTAATTACCATTTTTGCAAAATTCAAAAATTTACCTTTACTTTTATCATAAGATTCTATAGCTTCCTTAAACGCCATCATACCAATAGTTAGTTCGTCATCATGTCCATATCGCAAAAATTTACCAGTCTTTTTTTGAACTGTACTAGCTATAAATGGTTTATACTCTTTAATCAAGCTATTCAATTCTTCGGCATCTTCTTTAGCCTTTTCTACTCTATCTTCTAGAGATTTCCTAAACAGCATTTCGTCACCTCACTTATGAAAAAATTAGATGTGACCATGATATATATTCGATAAACCGACTCATATTTTTAAGGAATGGAAATAATTAATTAAAATAAAATTCTCATTTTAAATAAACTATAAGGAATATTTTTTATATATATTTAAAATTATGCAAAATTTAATAAATGAGTAAATTTTATATAGATTATAAAATTATTTTTTTTGCAAAAAATATATTTAAACTATCTTTATATGGAGGTATGAAAATGAAAAAAAGATTTATTATATTATTAATTTTATCGCTTTTTTTAGTATCATGCACTTCTCCAAACAAAAAACCTACACAAACTCAAAATAGAACCTCTTCAATATTTGATATCGCAGAAGTTGAAAACATTAAAATAACTACTAGTGATTGTAATGTAAGAGCCGGTAAAGGAACAAATTTTCCAGTAGTAGGAAAATTAAAAAAAGGAGATATAGTAGATGTTGTAGGTAAATTTGGAAACTGGTATGTAGTAAAACTCCCTAATAATAGAGTTGGTTGTATAGCTTCAGATAATGCTAAACCTGTTGTTGTTGAAAATGAAGAAAAACAAATCAAGGAAGTCTATAGACTTACAGATGAAGAAC
Source organism: Caloranaerobacter azorensis DSM 13643 (assembly GCF_900129995.1). Classification (GTDB taxonomy): domain Bacteria; phylum Bacillota; class Clostridia; order Tissierellales; family Thermohalobacteraceae; genus Caloranaerobacter; species Caloranaerobacter azorensis. The sequence continues at coordinate 6,640 of NZ_FQXO01000009.1, forward strand.
AGAGAATGGTAACATTAATAAATAATGAAAGGACTAAAAGAAACCTAAAACCTTTAAAAGTTGATAAAGAACTTACTAGAGTAGCCAGAATTAAATCTCAAGACATGGAGAAAAATAATTACTTCAGCCATTATTCTCCTACCTATGGCAGTCCATTTGATATGATGAAAAATTTTGGAATTAAGTTTTTAGCAGCAGGTGAAAATATTGCAGCAAATCGTTCAATAGAGAATGCTCATAATTCTCTAATGAATTCTAAAGGGCATAGAGAAAATATATTAAATCCTAATTTTACTCACATAGGTGTTGGAATTGAAAAAAGCAGTAAATATGGATATATAATTACTGAAATGTTTATAAGTAAACCTAAGTAAAAAAAATTAAAATTGAAAATGTAAAATTAGATACTAAATACTAGTGTTATTTATTCGATTTTTAACTGACAATTAAATAGTAAGTAGCAAATGACAAACAGCAAATAGCTAACAGTTTATAACTGTTAGCTATTACATTGCCTGTTTTACTTTTTCTGTCCACATACCACATCTGTCGCCCCACATGGCTATAGGTGTGCCGTCCATTTCAACTTTAATAACTTCACACATATTTGAACATCCAGTACAAATAAAACTCGAAGGAACGAAATTAGTCTTAAGTGAATCAAAACCTCTAAAATTAGTTTTTCCTTTTTCTTTTACTGCTTCTTTAGCTAACAGAGCTGCACCTATCGCTCCCATTACGTTATAATATTTTGGTACTATTACTTCATGCCCAACTTCTCTTTCAAAAGCAGCTTTTATCCCAATATTAGCCGCTACTCCTCCCTGAAAAACGTATGGAGGTTCTAATTTTTTGCCTCTACCCAAATTATTTATATAATTTCTCACCAACGCATTACATAATCCCTTTATTATATCGGCTTTAGAAAAACCATATTGCTGCTTTGCTATCATATCTGACTCTGCGAATACAGTACATCTTCCTGCTATCCTTACATCATTTTTTGAAGTCAGAGCAAGTTTCCCAAATTCTTCTATAGGTATTCCTAACCTCTCCGCCTGATGATCTAAAAATGAACCGGTACCTGCTGCACATACAGTATTCATAGCAAAATCAACAACCATTTGATCTTTTATTAAAATTATTTTTGAATCCTGTCCTCCTATTTCAAAAATTGTTCTAACATCTGGAACATAGTGAACGGTAGCTACAGCATGAGCTGTAATCTCATTTTTAATGATATCTGCACCAATCATAACTCCTGCAAGCTGTCTACCGCTTCCAGTAGTACCTACTCCACTTACAATAATATTTTTTCCTAACTCATCTCTTAATTTTTTTAATCCTTTCTTAATAGTTTCTAACGGCTGACCATTCGTTCTTTCATATAGCTTAAATAAGACTTCATTATCTTCATCTAATGCTATAATATTTGTACTTACCGAACCCACATCGATTCCTATGTAAGCCTTAACCATTTTGGCATCCCCCTTCTAAACTACAAACTTACCTAATTTTTTATTTCTTATTAAATCTATAAAGGCTTCTATTCTAGTTAAATTATTTGCCTTACCAGTTTGCTCATCTATAGATAGAGTAAGAACCGGTATGTCATGCTCTTTAGATATTTTAGGTATTATACTTTGAGACACAAGTTCAGGCAAACATGCAAAAGGCATCAAATGAATTACCCCATCAAATCCTCTATCTTTAAAATCGACAATAAAACCAACCGTTTGCTTTGCATGGCCGCCTATAATTATCTCTATATATTTCTCGCCTTTTTTCAACACTTCTTCCTCATGTGTTTTCTTTAGGAAACTAGGCACAAGATTAAAATCAACCCATTCAGACAGATATTGAGATCTTTCTACTTCACAACCCAATTCTCCTAAAATCCTCTCTATTTCCATGTTTATAGATGGTTCCATAACAACAAATATTTCTCCTACTATTCCAATCCTTATTTTTTCTCTTTCATCAACCTTCTTTAGGCGAATAGAATTTATTATCTCTCTACTCCTTTCTACAGCCTTTTTCAATTGTTTCTTATCATATGCCAAATCGAATTCTTTCTGTATTTCCTGCCAAGCCTTATATGTAGAACCGGGTACTTCTTCATATGGTTTTATTCTGTGTATTTCCTTATCAAAAACATCTATTTGTTTTAACAAATCATAAGTAAATTTTACTGCCTTGGACAATTTAATCCAAGAATTCTTACCTTTAATTTTCCTTACATTTTCCATAAATTTATCCTTGTCCCTATTTATCGCATCGAATATAATTACATCTACATCATAGCCCATCCTATGTAAAATTCTTTTATGGATTTCACCATAAAAACCCGCTCTACAAGGGCCATGTCCACCACTTGTTACAATAGTATCTACTCCCATTTCACAAGCCTCTATATAACTTCCCATTATAACCTTAAACGGAAAACAAGCAAATTCCGGGCTATATTTAACTCCTAAATCTATCGTTCTTTGAGATGGTCTTGGAGGAACTATAACTTCATGCCCTAAAAGTTCTAAAAGCTTTTTATAGATAATTACTGTCCCCATATAAGGAAATGTTACTTTCAATTTTATCCCCCCATTACTGCCTTCGCTTTTTTTCTTCTTATCATGTCTACAAAAGCCTCTATTCTTGTCTGTAGATGATTTTCACCTGTATGCTCATCTACTCTTATAGTCATAAAAGGTACTTTTGTATCATCCGACTCTATTTCAAAAAGTTTTCCTAAAAATGAATCTGGGCCACAGCCAAATGCTGTTATATGGATTACACCATCTACTTCATTTTCTCTAAAAAATTTATATCCTGCCCCTAAAAGTTTATTACTAAATGTCCAAAATAATACCTTGTCCATATCATCTATATATTTTCTTAATTCATTTTCATCTAACATATCAAAAGTTACAAAATCAACATTCAAATCTTTTAACTTATCTATTACATTCATATTGACAAAACCATCATACATATTATATACGTAGCCTAATACACCTAGCTTCACATCGTTATCATACTTTTTTATACTTTCTAATTTTATATCGTTATTGACCATATCAATAGCCTCTAAAATATGGTGTCCTTTTTTATTATACTCTCTAAATCTGTACCATTTTTCTGATGCAACCTCACAAGCTTTTTTTAACTTGTCATGTGATATCTTAAGTTTTTCGGCAACATCAATATAATTCCTGTAATCTGATATATCATCATTCTTTGATTTTATATGACAAGTAAGTATTTTATCCTCCATACCTTCTACTCCATGTCTAATCATATCTGGAAGCCCCATAAATTTAGGACAAAATACTTCACCTTTATATATAGAAACCATTCGCGGTACAAATATATAATCTACATTCTTCTTTGCTAAATCAATACTATGGCCTATAAAAATCTTTATAGGAACACATATTTCAGGAACAGACGCCTTTATTCCTTCATTTATAAGTTTTTTGTTTGTATCATCTGAAACTACAACTTCCATACCAAGCTCTTCGAAAAGAATCTCCCAAAATGGCCCATAATAATAATATAAAAGTGCTTTTGGAATTCCAACTTTCACATATGTCCCCCCAATCTATTATACTGCATCTCTAGATTATTATATCAAAAAAAAATAAAACAGATTTTATCTATTTTTATCTTCATCGATACAATAATATTTATATATCAGCTCATCTAATTGAATGCTCAGTTTTAAAGCTCTATTTTTATCTATATTTTTTTTGGATAGAAGTTCATTAAGTTCTTTTCGCTTTTCCTCTATCATATTTTTTAATTCTTCTCTATTTATATTATAATCCATACTAGTTCCCCTTCTAAATTAAATTTATTCGACTAAATACTAGAATAAATACTAGAAATATATGCCCGATTTATAAATAACATTTTACTATATTTTAATTCAATCCATTAAATTTAACAATAGAAAGGCTAATATCTTTATTATTCGCTTCTACAATATTATTTAAAACTGCCCAAATACTTTCTTTTTCGAATCCCTTTCTCCAACTCGCAATACCCGCTAAATTATATCTATAAATTAATTTCGCTTTAAGCTCAATAGATTTGTCATCTTCTATCCATATTCTATATTTTTTCCCTTCTTTAAAGTATTCCGTATAATACTGTCCTACATCTTCAAGCCAAATTACTTCTAGATTATTCTCTTTTATTATCCTTTCTACATCTTTCATAGTTAATACTTTCGATTTAACTTTAATTTTTCCTCTACTATCTTTATATTCTTCCCACTGCCTCGTATAAAAAGGCAGTCCCATTATTAGCTTTTCTTTTGGAATATATTTAAGACTATTTTCTATCCCCTTCATCACCCATCTTATTGAAGCTACAGAACCACTTTTAGGACTCGTCGCCCAATGTTCGTCATAAGTCATAACTATACAATAATCTAATATTTTGCCTAATTTCTTTCTATCATAAAATTTAGACCAATTAGGATTTGTTGAAGGTACAGTCATATCCATAGAAATTATTATATTCTGCTGCTTCAAAGTATCAGTAAGTCTTCTTACAAACTCTGTTAACTTATCTTTATCTTCATAATAAACATTTTCAAAATCTATATTTATTCCGTCCAAATCATATATACTTGAATATACAGCCAACTGCTTTATTAAATTTTCTTGCATTTGTTTACTTTTCAAGAACTGTCTTGTTAAATCTCTATTGAACTGATTATCTATAAGAGCCCACACTTTATATCCTTTTTTATGTGCTTGATTAACATAATCAAAATCCCCATTATTTATTATATACCCGTTTGAATTAATTGAAAACCATGTTGGAGATATTACATTCAGTCCTTCTATTTTATTCTCTTTAGACAAGTCTTTAGAATACTTATATACATAATCCCAAACTAAATTTATTTTCCCATTTACCTTAACATTCCGTCTAACATTATTAATTTTTCTATTTATATCAACCTCCTCTGTTTTAACATCAATCACTTTATTTAGAACATATCCTATATATCCTTTTTGTGTTCTTACCTTATACCACTTTCCACATTCTTCAAAAACTACTACTTTATCGCCTGTATGAAGCTTGTCCATTACGAAGCTAAAAGAAGACTTTTTAGGTCTAAGATATGCATTAGATTTAATCTCTCCAAGTTTAATAGTCTTTTTAATTCTGTCTATTATTAAAGTATTAGTTTCTTTAATATAATTTACATCTATATCAAATATTTTTTCAAGCCCTCGAATGTTCAAATACTGTTTATCATCTATATTAACTGTAAGAAAATTTAATTTTATACCATCTCTAATCATATTATCTAACTTTTCCGTTTCAAGTTTAAATACAGGATTTCTTATTTCTAAATACAGTCTATTATCAGCTTTATCTAACACAATATCCGAATTTAAATATTTCTTTATAATCTCAACAGGAATATATATTTTATCATTATCTATTATAGAATAATCTGATTTAAGTGCTATATCTTCTATCACAATGTTAACTCTATTTTGAACATAATCACTAGCAATATTCTGATGCTCATACGGCTTAAAATATAATAATCCTAACACAGATAAAAGTGTCATAATAGTAACTATAAATACAAATATTATCCCTTTTTTTAACATAAAATTCTCCCATCCTCTCATTTGTTCCATCTATTTACATTATATCAATATATGTTCTAAAATTTCTATAGGAAATTCACGGCAAACACTTGAAAAAATCTAATTGAAAATTTAGGTAAAATTTTTGAAAAAATTTGTCTTTAAAATTTAGAAAAATATGTTGGTGTATGTTAATATATAAATATAATTGTAATAAATATTGGAAAAGGAGTTACAAGATATGAGGTTTATGCCTGTAGTATATGTGAGAGAAGGTGCTAAATTAGGGAAACATATATATGACGATGACGGAAGAATTTTATTAAAAAAAGGTGCTACTCTTACAAAAAAGATTTTAAATAGAATTAATGAAATGGGCATACGATCAGTATATATTGACGATGAATTTTCCGACACCGAACTTGAAGATATAATAAAGCCTGAATTAAGAAATAAGGCTATTTCTGCGGTAAAAGAAACATTTGCTCATTTCGAAAAATTCTCTAGATATATAAGCGAAAATCCAATGCAAAATAAACATCAAATAAAAAAGTTAAATCAAAAAAAAGATGAATATCTACAATTTTTAGGAAAAATTTCTGAAGAAATTATTAATGATATCCTCTCAAATAAACATGTTATAGTAAATCTAATAGATATAAAAAGTACTGATAATTATACATATCAGCATTGTATCAACGTTGCAGTACTATCTTTAGTTCTCGGCATTGAAATGAAATTAAATAAAGGAGAACTTAAAAATCTCTGTTTAGGTGCAATGCTGCATGATATTGGAAAAACCATCATTCCAAAAGAAATCCTATTAAAAAATGGAAAACTAACAAAAGAAGAATTTGAAATTATAAAAGAGCATACGACTAAAGGTTATGATTACCTTAAAACTAGTATAGACATACCCGGAACCGCAAGAATTATTACCCTTCAGCATCACGAAAAAGTAGACGGTTCAGGATATCCTCAAGGGCTATCTGACAGTGAAATAAATAAGTTGGCAAAAATAGTCGCTATAGCAGACGTATATGATGCTCTAACTTCAGATAGACCATACAGACAAGCTATGCCGCCAAACGAAGCTCTAGAATATATATATGCAAATGGTGGGAGTCACTTTGATTTTGAAATGGTAAAAACTTTTTCCAGCAAAATCATTCCTTATCCCATTGGAACTCTTATTAAATTAAGCAATGGAGAAATTGCAGTAGTCGAAGATATTATTCCAAATTTCCCATTAAGACCAAAGATAAGAATAATTTCAAATGATAATGGAAAGGTTATTGACTTAATGAAAGAAAAAAATTTAGTTATAACAGGAATACAATATGAAGCTCCTGCTTCTTAAAATTTTAAATAAAATATAACTTTGAGGAGGTCTAATAATGTCAAAAGTTGTAGAGAGGTTTTTAAAATATGTAAAATATGATACAAAGTCTGATGAAGAATCTAATACTGTTCCAACTACAAACGGTCAAACAGTTTTTGCTAAAGAACTCGCTAAAGAATTAGAAAATATAGGATTAAAAGACATTTCTGTAGATGAAAATGGATATGTAATGGCTACACTTCCTGCTAATGTAGAAAAAAATGTACCCACTATAGGCTTTATTGCTCATATGGATACAAGTCCTGAAATGCCTGGAAAAAATGTCAATCCTCAAATAGTAAGAAATTATGATGGAAAAGACATTGTCCTTAATAAAGAAAAAAATATAATTTTATCTCCTAAAGATTATCCTGAATTAAAAAATTATATAGGCAAGGACATAATAACTACTGATGGCAATACACTTCTTGGAGCAGACGATAAAGCTGGAATTGCAGAAATAATTACTGCAATGGAATACTTAATAAATCATCCTGAAATACCACATGGTACTATTCGCATTGCTTTTACACCTGATGAAGAAGTAGGCAGAGGAGCCGATCTTTTCGATGTAAAAAAATTTAATGCTGACTTTGCCTATACAATAGATGGTGGAGCAATAGGAGAACTCGAATACGAAAATTTTAATGCTGCAAGTGCAAGAGTATATATAAATGGTATAAATATTCATCCCGGCAGTGCTAAAAATAAAATGAAAAATTCTATGCTTATTGCAAATGAATTTATAAGTATGCTTCCTGAAACTGAAACTCCTGCACATACTGAAGGATATGAAGGTTTCTATCATCTGATTTCAATAAAAGGAAGTGTTGAAAAAACTGAACTCTATTACATAATCAGAGATTTTGATAGAAATAATTTTGAAAATAGAAAAAAATTAGTGGAAAAAATTGCAGACGAATTAAATAACAAATACGGCAGTAATACTGTTGAAATAAAGATAAGAGACCAATACTATAATATGAAAGAAAAGATTGAAGAGGTAAAACATATTGTAGACACCGCAATTGAAGCCATGAAAGCTGCAAAGGTTACTCCTGTAGTTGTACCTATAAGAGGTGGCACAGATGGAGCAAGATTATCCTTTATGGGACTTCCTACCCCTAATATATTTACTGGAGGGCACAATTTCCACGGAAGATACGAGTATATTCCAACATTTGCAATGGAAAAAGCGGTTGAAGTTATCTTAAAAATTGTAGAAATATATGCAACAAAAATTAGAGGGCTATAAGATAGCCCTGAGCTTGTTGACAAAGTAAAATGTTTTATGAAAATGACGCTCATGCGGACGAATTTAGAAAAAACTTAAGGCTCAAATTTTTAGAAAATCCTAACGCACCTAATCAAGACATCCTGTCTTGTAGGATGCTGGTTTGACCTCCTGTCAAACCTACGGATTTTCTCAAAAATTTTCGCCTAGTTTTTTAACTAAATTCTTTCAAGCATTCGCTTTCATTTTCATAAATATTGAAAAATATAAGTTTGTCAACAGTCTGAGGGCTATAAGATAGCCCTCTTTTTAATTTACTTTAAATTCATTAATTATTTCATGTAATTTATCTGCTAAAGCTTTCAATTCTTGTGTATGCGAAGAAATAGTTTCCATAGAAGCTGATTGCTCTTCTGTGGATGCAGATACTTGTTGAGTTGCAGCAGATGTCTGTTGTGCAACAGCAGAAATATTTGACATAATATCTAATATTGTATTTTTCTTTTCAACCATATCATAGTTATGCTCCTCTATTTCTGAAACTTTGTCAACTAAAGCTCTTATAGAAATCAATATTTTATTAAATATTTTTTCCGTCTCTAATACTGCTAAATTTTGCTTTTCAACGATAACTCTTGCATCTGCCATCGCATCTACAGCAATTTTTGACTGATTCTGTATACCTTCTATTAAAGCCTTTATTTCTTCTGCTTCTTTTGACGACTGTTCTGCCAATTCTCTTATTTCTTCAGCAACAACCGCAAATCCTCTACCCTGTTCCCCTGCTCTCGCTGCTTCTATCGCTGCATTCAGAGCAAGAAGATTAGTCTGCTCTGCTATTTGTGATATTGTATCAGTAATAGCTCCGATTTCTTCTGAACTCTTATCCACTTTTTGAACTATCTCATTTACTCTAATAGCCGCTTCACTATTTTCTCTCGTTTTTTCTATCAATACCTTGACATGTTCTAACCCACTATTACTAAGTTCACTTGCTTCTTTTGAGATATTATTCATTTCTTCTATTGTATTAAGTACTATATCTATCGCATTTGCTAATTCATTGGCATTGAAAGATCCTTTTTCAGTATCTTTCGCCTGTTCTATAGTACTTTTTGCAACTTCCTCTATCGTTTTAGCTATCTCTTCAGATGCTATTGTCGCTTGCTGCGTTGTTGCAGCTAAAGATTCTGATGCTTCATGAACAGTGCTTGATGCCTTCTGAACCTCTTTAATCAAATTACTTATATTATCAATCATATTATTAAAGCTATTTGCTATTTGCCCAAATTCATCTTTAGCATTTAATTTTACTTTTGATGTCAAATCTCCAGTCGAAGCCTTTTCAATAGCTACTTTAATTTTGTTCAGCTTTTTAGCTATTCTTCCCGATACAATTAACGAGACAATAACTGCTAATATTATTCCTATTAATATGCCATATAGTACAAAATGACTTATTATATCTGTATCTTCTATTAATTCGTTCTCCTCCATAGAAGCCATAAGCTTCCATCCTGTCTTTTCATTCGTTGTAAAACTTAAAAATTTATTCTTCCCTTTAAAAACATACCTCAAAAATCCTCTATTATCTTTTTTGGCAATTGACCAAAATTCTAATTTAGGAATCATTTCACTATTACCTATCAGTTTTAAATCAGGATATGCTATAAGAGTACCATTTTTATCTGTAATAAAAACATATCCTCTTTTACCAACGGCTATACCTGATAATTTCCTTGATAAAGTCTTAAGATCTACATCTATACCAACAACCCCTACAGCCTTACCATTATTTACAACAGCTTTAGACACCGTTATAACCACTTCACCAGTAATTGCATCTTTATATGATGTCCACACTATTTTACCTTTATTCATTAGAGCCTTTTTATACCATAATCTAGATTTGAATTCGTAATTATCCGGTAATTTCCCTTCTGGACATATATACATATCTCCACTTTCCGTCCCAAAATATGTATGTAATACTTCATAATCATTTCCCTTAATATTTTTTAATAGCTCTACAACTAACTTTTCATTATTCAAATTTTCTTCGTATATCATGCCAATATTTTTAAAACTCACATTATCGGCTAAAATTGAAACTAATTTTTCCATTCTTGTTAAATTTTCATTTAAATATTTATTAACCTCATTTACATTTTGCTGAGTAACAATTCTAAAATTGCTCTCTAGTATTTTAAAAGATTTACGATAAGTAAAATAACCTAATAAACTTAAAGGGATTATAATTACTGCCATAAAGATTGATAATAATTTAAACCTTACGCTACTAAAAATATTCCATATCTTCAATACAATTCTCCTTTCCCCTTTTATTATTCAAAAAAAAATACCCACATTCATGGGTATAATTCTGCCTTTGATATATTAAATTATATTTATATCGGCAGTCTGGCAATCTTAGGACATATGTCCCTTAGACCCATGACTTTGCGTCCCTACCTTTCGATAGGTTTGCCTTTATCGATATATTAAATTGTCAAAAAAGAATTACTTGCTTTGTTCTAAACTCGTCTGCATTCTTTGTATCTGCTGTTTTTCTTCTTCTGAAAGAACTTCTCTAAAATCTAGTATTATAATAATTTCATCATTAAATTTCCCAATACCTGTAATAAATCGTTTATTATTACTTAATATAACTTCTGGCGGGCTTTCAACATCGTCATCTTTCATAGTTAATACTCTAGATGCATCATCTACAGCAAAACCAACTAATTTTTCATTTATATCACTTATAATAACTCTGCTATTTTCATCTATTCCATCAGTATCTAATTTAAATCTCTTTTTTAAATTAATAATCGGCACAACATCACCACGTAAATTTATAATCCCATCAACAAAATCAGGGGCATCGGGTACTTTAACACCCTCTTCGTAGGAAGTAATTTCTTTAACATTAGAAATTTCTACACCATATTCCTCGTCATTTAATTTAAATATCACATACTGTTTTTCAGACATACTTTTAACTTCCTTTCATTTAAAATATTATAAAGTAAATTCCTCAATAGAATCTCTCATTTTAGTTACCATATCAGTTAATACGTCAGTCTTTGCTGTAATCTCATTCATAACAGCCGTTATCTCCTCTGTCGATGAAGATACTTCCTGAGTCCCTGCTGTAGTATTCTGTGCAACCGAAGCGACTCTATATGTACTTTCAACTATTTCATCACTACTAGATGCTATATGTTCTAATCCTTTAGCCATTTCTTCTACTTGTTGACCAATTAAATCAATACTTTTAATAATATTCTGTAATTCTTTTTCACCTATCCTTGAACGCTCTTGAGCCAAATTAACTTCATTTTTAATATGTTCAATTAATGCCGTTGTTTCTTCAACATTAGTTTGAACAACTTTAATAATATGTGCAATCTCTTCCGTAGCATCTTTAGTATTTTCTGCTAATTTTCTAACTTCTTCGGCAACTATAGTAAACCCTTTACCAGATTCTCCTGCTCTAGCTGCCTCTATTGCTGCATTTAGAGCTAACATATTCGTTTGACTTGAAATATTAGATATAACTTCTACTATTTTATTGATTTTATCTGCATTTTCCTTTAAATTTAATACACTTTCTACACTTTTATCAATCGTAGCTTTTAATTCTTGAATTCCATCAATAACCCCTATTATTTCTTTACTTCCACTTTTTGCATCTTCATCAGATTTTTGTGCTAATTCAGCAATTTTCTGACTATTATTCACTAAATTTTTTATTCTCTCTGCTATCTTTTCAATGTTATTCGATGTATTCTCTAATTGAGTTGTCTGATTTTCAGCACCAACAGCTATTTCTGAAATAGATGATGCAATCTCTTCCATAGTCGCATTAGTTTCTCTAATGCTAGAATTTATCATCTCAATATTCTTCTCTAATTCATCTGCATTATTTTTAACTTCTCCAATCTTTGTACGCAAGTCCTCAACAACTTTATTAATAAACTTTCCTATTTCAGCAAATTCATCTTTAGAAGTTACCTGAAGCTTAACGGTTAAATCTCCTTTAGATAATCTTTCTACCTCACTTTTTAATATCATCAACTGTTTTGAAATCCTTCTAACCAAAATAATGCTAATAAATATAGATAATGCTAATGATATTAATACTGCATATAACATACTATTTACAAAATACATCGTTAGAGACGTTATTAATACACAAAGAACCGAAAGCAAAGCTAACTTAAACTTCATACCCAGACCTCCCTCTATGTCTTATTACTATTTATAAATAAAGGAATAAAACCTTATATTCAATATTAAGAAAATTTCTAATAAGATGTATAAAATCAATACACTATTAACATTTGTAAATCACCAGACGTTTCTATTTATTCTATACTATTTGATAAATTCCTTCTTCATTCTACAAAATTTTCACTATGTTTTCTATTGTAGGCGTTTCAAATACCTTTTCTTCATATAATTTTAAATTTTTGATAAATTTTTTACAATGTAATCCTAGAATTTCCTTATTTTTAGAAATAAAAAAATAGTTTCTATTTCTAAATATAATGATTTTTATTCTGTGCATAGAATATTAAAAAATTTTATAAAACCTAAACTTAAAAGTTAATATATTATTGAAATATTAGATAAAAAGATATATTATTAAAATATTCTAAAAAATAAGGAGGTATAGGTATGGATTTAAAATGGAGTTTAGATGAATTATACACTTCTTTTGAATCAGAAGATTTTATTAATGACATGAAAAAACTCGACAGCTCTATTAAAAAAATTAATGATTGGTCTGAAATCAATCTCAACACTAAAGATAATGCAATACAGAAAATAGAAGAATATATAAATATACAAATAGAATTAAATACCCTTTTTGAAAAGTTAATGTCTTTTGCAGAACTTACTTCAAGTGTCGACGCTAAAAATGAAAAAGCCTTAATGATTATTGATAAGCTCCAGACTAAAATAACTGAATTAACAAAACCAACAGTTAAATTTCAAAGATGGCTAAACTCTATAGAAAATCTCGATAAAATAATCTCGTCATCTAATATTTTAAAAGAACATGAATTTTACTTAAAAGAAATTTATAATAAGGCAAAATATTTACTTAGCGACGAAGAAGAAATATTAATTGCTAAAATGTCTAATACAGGCTCAAATGCTTGGACAAAACTTCAAAATATACTCACATCAACTCTCCTTGTAGATATCAATATTAACGGACAAGAAAAACAGCTCCCACTTTCTATTGTAAGAAATATGGCATATGACAAAGACCCTAAAATCAGAAAAACAGCATACGAAGCTGAATTAAAATCATACAAAAAAATAGAAGAATCTTCGGCAGCATGTCTTAATGGTATAAAAGGGGAAGTCCTTACTGTATGCGAAATGAAAGGATATAATTCTCCATTAGACATGACATTGATTGACTCAAGAATGGATAGAGATACGCTAAATGCTATGCTTTCTGCAATAAAAGAAAGTTTACCTACTTTTAGAAAATACTATAAAAGAAAGGCTGAACTTCTAGGCTATAATAATGGTCTTCCATTCTATGAACTATTCGCTCCTATGGGAGAAATTGATATGAATTTTACATATGATGAGGCTAAAGATTATATAGTAAAGAATTTTAGAAGTTTTAGTGAAAAATTAGCTGAATTTGCTAACAATGCATTCGAAAATAGATGGATAGATGCCAAGCCAAGAGAAGGTAAAAGAGGCGGAGCTTTTTGTTCAAATCTCCATCCTATAAAACAGAGTAGGATTTTATCTAATTTTACCGGTAGTTTTAACGATGTTATAACACTTGCTCACGAATTAGGTCATGGCTACCACGGAGACTGTTTAAAAGATGAAAGTATATTAAATAGCGACTATCCTATGCCTTTGGCTGAAACAGCTTCTATATTCTGCGAAACTATAGTAAAAAATGCTGCACTGAAAGAAGCTACTAGTAAAGAAGCGTTTTGGATATTAGAACAATCTATCTCCGATGCGGGACAAGTTATCGTTGATATATACAGCCGTTTCTTATTTGAATCAAACCTCTTTGAAAAAAGAAAAGACCACGCTCTATCTGTAAGAGAACTAAAAGAACTTATGTTAGACGCTCAAAAAGAAGCTTATGGTGATGGCTTAAATGAAAATTACCTACATCCATATATGTGGATTTGTAAACCTCATTATTACGAAGCCGCTTATAATTTCTATAACTTCCCATATGCTTTTGGATTATTATTTGCGATTGGATTATATGCAGAATACCTAAAGAAAGGAAAAGCTTTTATTGAAGAATATGATAGACTGCTTGCGGCTACAGGAAAAAATAATGCTGTAGATGTGGCAAAATTAATGGATATAGATATAAGGTCAGTAGATTTTTGGAGAAGTTCTTTAAAATTAATTGAAAAAGACATTGAAAAATTTATTGAATTGAGTAATTCTAATACAAACTAGAGTCAAGGAAAAACTCCTTGACTCTAGTTTTTGACAAAGTAAAATATTTTATGAAAATGACGCTCATGCGGACGAATTTAGAAAAAACTTAAGGCTCAAATTTTTAGAAAATCCTAACGCACCTAATCAAGACATCCTGTC